>DASYUQ010000205.1 GCA_036001065.1 Candidatus Methylomirabilota bacterium | reverse complement strand
CTCTTGGTGATCATCGTCCTGACCGGGGTCCGCGTGTGGTGGGACGTGCTGTTCCAGTAATGCCTTGACGCCCCGCCGCGCCGTCAGGCGCCCGTTGAGCGCCGTCGTCCTGGCGCCGGCGGCCCTCCCCGTTTGGCCTAGGCGGCGCGGCCGACTACAATAGCGCCTCATCCGCGGTCCAGGAGGCTCGCGCGTCCGTGCGGTATGGCTTCGTGATCGATCAGCGCAAGTGCATCGGCTGCCACGCCTGCACGGTGGCCTGCAAGGAAGAGAACCAGGTGCCGCTCGGCGCGTTCCGGACGTGGGTGAAGTACGTCGAGCGCGGGACGTTCCCGCATACGCGCCGCTACTTCTCGGTCCTCCGATGTAACCACTGCGACAACGCGCCCTGCGTGACGATCTGCCCCACGGTGGCCCTCTACCGGAGGCCGGACGGCATCGTCGACTTCGACGGCGCGCGCTGCATCGGCTGCAAGTCCTGCCTGCAGGCCTGCCCCTACGACGCGCTCTACATCGATCCCAGCACCCAGACGGCGGCGAAGTGCCACTACTGCGCCCATCGGATCGAGGTCGGGCTCGAGCCCGCCTGCGTCATCGTCTGTCCGGAGCAAGCGATCGTGGCCGGTGATCTCGACGACCCGACGAGCCGGATCGCCCGGCTGGTCGCCACCGAGCCGGTGCAGGTCCGCAAAGCCGAGCAGGGGACCCGGCCCAAGGTCTTCTACCTGGGCGCCGACACCAGCGCCCTCACGCCGTCGCTGCAGACGCCGACCGAACGGTATGCCTGGGCGGAGCGCCCGTCCGAGGAGCTGTCGCTCGTCAACATGGTCGCCTCGCTCCCGGACAGCGGACACCTCGGCGACGGCGCGCGGAGCCGTCCCGTGTACGACGTGCCGCACATGCCCCGACCGTGGGGGTGGAAGGTCTCGGCGTACCTGTGGACGAAGTCGATCGCGGCCGGGACCACGCTGGTCGGGACGCTGGCGCTGAGCGGAGCGCTGGCGACGCAGGTGGCGCCGCTGCTGAGCCTCGTGTTCCTGGCGCTGACGACGGCGCTGCTGATCCTCGATCTCAAGCGCCCCGAGCGCTTCCTTTATATCCTGGTCAAGCCGAACTGGCGGTCGTGGCTCGTGTGGGGCGCCTTCATCCTCATCGCCTTCGGCGTCGTGGTCGGCCTTTCGCTTCTGGTCACGCTCGACGGCAAGGCCGTCCCCTGGCCGCTCGGCCTGGCCGCCGTCCTGCTCGCCCTGGCCGCAGCGGGCTACAGCGCCTTTCTCTTCGGTCAGGCCGAAGGCCGCGATTTCTGGCAGACATCGTTGAAGCTGCCACACCTCATCGTGGCGTCCCTGGTGGCGGGTAGTGCGGCGCTGCTGTTCGTGGTCCCTGGCTGGCACTTCTCGACCGCGCCGGACTTCGTCAACGGCGGGTGGGCCGCCCGCCCGCCGTTCCACGCGCTCGGTCCGCTTCTGTTCGTGGCGCTCCTGGCCCACGCGGCGTTCGTCTTGATGGAGCTCTTCAGCCGGCACCCCAGTTACGAGGCCGCCGCGGCCGCCCGGCTCCTCACGCGTGGTCGCTGGGGACGGCGGCTGTGGGGTGGCGTCGTGGCGGCGGGCATCGTGGCGCCTCTGGCCCTGCTGATGGCAGGCGCGGCTTCTCAATCCGCAGTGCCCACGTCGCTGAGCGCCCTGCTCTCGCTCGCCGGCCTCTGGATCTACGAGGACCTGTGGGTGCAGGCGGGGCAGTCGATCCCGCTGAGCTGAGTTCATCGAGCGGGGCCGTCCCATCGTGAGCGCGATGCCCGAGCCGCTGAGCCCCACCGCCAGAGAGCTGCCGCCTCCGGCCGGCGGGCTCGCCAGCTATCCGCCCGTGGACCGGTGGGACGACTGGGAGGAGTACGATCCGGTGGCCTGGCCGCGCAAGGTGAAGCGCCGCTATGCGCTGATCCCGACCATCTGCTTCAACTGCGAGGCGGCCTGCGGCCTTCTCGCCTACGTCGACAAGCAGACGCTGCGGATCCAGAAGTTCGAGGGCAACCCCGCCCATCCCGGCAGCCGCGGCCGCAACTGTGCCAAGGGCCCGGCCACCCTGAACCAGGTGGACGACCCCGAGCGCATCCGCTACCCGCTCCGGCGCGTCGGCAAGCGCGGCGGGGGCCAGTGGGAGCGCGTGACGTGGGACGAGGCGCTGGACGACATCGCCGCCCGCATCCGCCGGGCGCTGGTCGAGAAGCGGCCGCAGGAAATCATGTACCACCTGGGCCGGCCCGGCCACGAGCTGATCTACCTGCAGCGTGTCTTTCACGCCTGGGGGATCGACGGCCACAACAGCCACACCAACGTCTGCTCGTCCAGCGCGCGGGCCGGCTATGCCTTCTGGATGGGGATGGACCGGCCCTCGCCCGACCACGCCAACGCGCGCTTCATGCTGCTGCTCTCCTCGCACCTCGAGAGCGGTCACTACTTCAACCCCCACGCGCAGCGCATCATCGAGGGCAAGATGCGGGGGGCGAAGGTCTGCGTCATCGACACGCGGCTCAGCAACACGGCCTCGATGGCCGACTGGTGGCTGGCCCCGTGGCCGGGCTCGGAGGGGGCGCTGCTGCTGGCGCTGGCCCAGGTCCTCCTCAAGGAGCGCCGCTACAACCGCGAGTTCGTGCGCCGGTGGGTCAACTGGGAGGAGTACCTCCGCTCCGAGCGGCCCGATTTGCCGGTGACCTTCGAGGCCTTCGAGCGGGCGCTCGACGAGCTCTACGCGCCCTACACGCCGGAGTTCGCGCACGCCGAGAGCGGCGTGGACGCGGGGACGATCGTCGAGGTCGCCCGCGCCCTCGGCCAGGCCGGCGAGGCGCTGGCCACGCACATCTGGCGCAACACGGCCGCCGGCAATCTCGGCGGCTGGCAGGTGGCGCGGGCGCTCCAGTTCCTGGTCGTGCTGATGGGAGCGGTGGACACGGAGGGCGGCACCGCGCCCAACGCGTGGCACAAGGCCGTCCCGGCGCCGCCCCTGATGCCGCCGCCCGCCAGGGTGTGGAACGAGCTCCTGATGCCGCGGGAGTACCCGCTGGCCTTCTTCGAGATGAGCTATCTCCTGCCGCACTTCCTGCGCGAAGGGCGGGGCCGGCTGGCCATGTACTTCACGCGCGTCTACAACCCCGTCTGGACCAACCCCGACGGCATGTCGTGGATCGAGATGCTGACCGACGAGACCAAGGTCGAGCGCCACGCGTGCCTGACGCCGGTCTGGAGCGAGACGGCGTGGTTCGCCGATTTCGTATTGCCGATGGGCCACGCCTCCGAGCGCCACGATCTCATGTCCCAGGAGACGCACGCCGCGCGCTGGATCGGTTTCCGCCAACCGGTGCTCCGCCTCATGCTCGAGCGCCAGGGCCAGAGCTTCGAATGGACGTGGCAGGCCCACGAGGCCGCGGGCATCGGCCAGGTGTGGGAGGAGGACGAGTTCTGGATCGAGCTCTCCTGGCGCATCGATCCCGACGGCGCGCTGGGCATCCGGAAATACTTCGAGTCGCCGTACCGGGCCGGGCAGAAGCTGCGGATCGAGGAGTTCTACCGCTGGATCTTCGAGCATAGCGTGCCCGGGCTGCCGGCGGCGGCCGCCGCCGAAGGGCTCACGCCGCTCCAGTACATGCGCAAGTACGGCGCCTTCCTGATCGAGGAGGGCGTCTACGCTCATCACGAGCAGACGCCCAGCGCCACGGAGCTGGAGGGCGCGAGCGTGGATCCCGCGACGAAGATCGTCGAGAAGGGCGGCCAGGCCGTCGGCATCGAGGTCGAAGGCGTGGCCCGGGTCGGGTTCCCGACGCCGTCGCGCAAGCTCGAGTTCTTCTCCCCGACCCTCAAGGCCTGGAAGTGGCCGGAGCAGGCGGTGCCGGGCTACATCCGCAGCCACGTCCACTGGTCGCAGATCGATCGCGCCCGCGGCGAGATGGTGCTGCTGCCGACCTTCCGGCTGCCCACGCTGATCCACACGCGCTCGGGCAACGCGAAGTGGCTCTACGAGATCTCCCACACCAACCCGATCTGGATCCACCCCGAGGACGCCGAGCGGGTCGGGGTGAAGACGGGAGATCTCGTCAAGGTGAGCACGGCGATCGGGTACTTCGTCGATCGCGTGTGGGTGACCGAAGGCATGCGCCCGGGGATCATCGCGTGCTCGCATCACCTGGGCCGCTGGCGGCTGCGCGAGGAGAGCGGCGGCGAGCGCTGGTCCACCGCGCTGGTCGACCTCCGGCAGGTGGCGCCGGGCCGGTGGCGGATGCGCCAGGTGCACGGCATCGAGCCGTTCGCGAGCGCGGATCCGGACTCCCAGCGGATCTGGTGGAAGGAGGCGGGCGTCAACCAGAACCTGACGTTCCCCGTCCAGCCCGATCCCGTCAGCGGCCAGCACTGCTGGCATCAAAAGGTGCGGGTGTCGAAGGCGGAACCCGCCGATCAGTACGGCGACATCTTCGTGGACACGGACAAGGCGCACGAGATCTATCGCGAATGGTTGCGCCTGGCCCGGCCGGCGCCGGGGCCCGACCATCTGCGCCGACCGCTCTGGCTGCCCCGCGCGTTCAAGCCCGATCCGTCCGCGTACCGCCTCCCGCCGTGAGAGGGGAGGGAAGGGTCGGTGCGCTGCACGGTCGAGAGGTATACTTCGATGCAGGAGGCGCGGGCGGATGACGGGCGATCGGCGGATCAGTCGGCGGCGGGTGCTGCGCACGCTCGGCGTGCTGGGCGCGGCCGGCGCGACCGGTGCGCTGACGTTGGCGGTGCCGCGAGGCGCCCGGGCTCAGCAGTTCGGGCTCCAGGAGACGGTGCAGGACGGGCTCCAGCGCCTCTTCGGTAGCCGTCCGATCAAGGACGGGGCCGGCATCATCAAGCTGGACGTGCCCCTGATCGCGGAGAACGGTGCGGTGGTCCCGGTGTCGGTCGAGGTCAGCTCGCCGATGGCCCCGAACAACTACGTCAAGCACATCTACATCGTCGCCGACCGGAACCGCATCCCCATCATCACGCGGGCGACGCTCGTGCCGGAGGCGGGCCAGGCCTCGGTGGGCGCGACGGTGCGCCTGGGCGAGACGGGGGACGTGCGGGCGATCGTGGAGCAGAGCGACGGCGCCCTGCTCCAGGTCAAGCGCGAGGTGAAGGTCACCGTCGGCGGCTGCGGCGGGTAGGGGCGAGATGTCCGACATCGGCAAGGTCCGCATCCGGGTGCCCTCCAGCATCAAGGCCGGCGACATCGTGCGCGTGCGGACGCTCGTGATCCATCCGATGGAGCGGGTGGAGCGCGACCAACAGGGCCGGATCATCCAGCGCCGGTACAACTACGTCAATCGGATCGTCGCGACCTACCTGGGCAAGACGGTGGTCGCGTTCGACGCCACGCAGAGCGTGAGCGAGAATCCCTCCTTCGTGTTCACCTTCCGGGCGACCGACCCTGGCCAGCTCAAGGTCACCTTCGAGGACACGATCGGCGGGAAGTACGAGGGCACGGCCGACATCAGGTTGTCTTGAAGCGACTGGCCCGCCGCCTGAGCGCGCTGGCCGTCCTCGCCGCCGGCTGCGCCACCGCCGCCACCGACGCTCCCCGAGACTCCCCCGTCCCGAAATGGGAGAGCCGCGCCGTCGCACCCGCGCGCGGCGAGGTCCGGACCTCGCCCGACGGGCGCCGGGAGCAGATTCGCTACAAGGGCTGGACCACGCGCGACTTCGGCACGTTCCGGACCTACGCCTACGACGAGGGGCACCCCGAGCTTCCCATCGCCCGGGTCGCGATGCCGGGGGGCCTCGCCGGCGATCCCGCCAAGGGGCGCGCGCTCTTTCTCTCCCGCGCCAAGGGACCGTGCGCCGGGTGTCACCTGATTCCCGGCGCCGACGTCTGGCCCGCCGGCAGCGTCGGGCCCGATCTCTCGACGATCGGCGACCGCCGGCTGCCCGACCAGTATCTCTATCAGCAGATCTACGATCCCCGCGTGATCTTCCCGAACACAGCCATGCCCCCCTGGGGCGTGGCCGGGATCTTCACCCCGGAAGAGATCGTGCATCTCGTCGCCTTCCTCCAGTCCCTCAAGGGGCCGCTGCCGCCGGAGAAGGATCCCGAACGCAATCCGTTCACCCGCCCGAAGCCCGTGGGCTTCGGCGACAACCTCGACCCGACGAACAACCCGGCACTGCTGCTGGCGGAGGAGGATGCCGAGGCGCTGTGGAGCGCGAAGGGGCCCGCCGGCCGCGCGTGCGCCGACTGCCACCGCGGGGGTCCCGCCGGCGCCATGAAGGGGGTGGCCGCGCGCTACCCGAAGTACGTGAAGGCGTATCGGCGCGTGATGAGCCTCGAGGACTTCCTGGCCGCGCACGGGCCCGAGACGACCGGCCACCCGCTGCTCGCCCAGAGCGCCGGGAACCTCGCCACCACCATCCTGATCAAGATGGCGTCGAACGGGCTGCCCGTCCAGGTGGACGTGACGAGCCCCCAGGCGCGCGCCGCGCTGGCGCGGGGCCAGGCGACCTTTTACAAGCGCGTCGGCCAGCGGAACCACGCCTGCGCCGACTGCCACACGCCCGACAAGGGTGCCGACAAGTTCCTGGGCGGGCGCCTGCTCGGCAACGTGACGGCCGGGCTCACCCGCCATTTCCCCACCTGGCGAACGGACCGCGGCGAGGTGTGGGACATGCGCAAGCGCTTCCAGTGGTGCATGACGCCGCTGGGGACGAACATGCTGGCCGCCGACGCCGTCGAGTACGCGGAGCTGGAGCTCTATCTGACGTCGTTCGACAATGGCAAGCCTTTGAGCGTCCCCGGCATCCGCCACTGAGGGCAACGCCAATGAACTTCGCCTCACTTCGTTCTCGGTCCGGTCGGCTCCACTCCGAGTTCAGGGCTCGCCTCGGACGCGTGGGGCTCTGTGGATCCGCTCGCCTCGGGCGCAGGGGCCCCAGCCCCTGGCCGCCCTGCGGCTCGCCCAGCGCCACGGCCGTCCTGCGGCTCGCACTGCGGGGCCTCGTGATGCTCGTTCCTTGGCGTTGCCGCGGCAGCGTGCAGCCGATGCCGTCGGCCGGCATCCGGCACTGACGACATGGAGGTCACCCGCCGCGATCTGCTGAAGCTCCTGGCGATCGCGGGCGGGCTGGGCCTGCGCCCGCGCGATCTGGAAGCCGGCGACGCGCCCGCGCGCCTGCTCGAGTTCGCTCCGCTGGGTAACGTGACGCTGCTGCACATGACCGATCCCCACGCGGCGCTGCGGCCCGTCTTCTACCGCGAACCCGACACGTTGCTGGGCGTGGGCGCCGAACGCGGCCAACCGCCCTACGTCACCGGCGAGGCGGCTCTGCACGCGTACGGGCTCAGGCGGGGCACGCCCGAGGCCTATGCCTACACGCACGTGGATTTCTCCCGGCTGGCCGTCCGCTACGGCCGAATGGGGGGCTACGCCCATCTGGCGACGCTGGTCAAGCGCATCCGCCTGGAGCGCCCGGGCCGGACGCTGCTGCTGGACGGGGGCGACACGATCCAGGGATCCGCGACGGCGTTGTGGACGCGCGGCGCCGACATGGTGGGGGCGATGAACGAGCTCGGCGTGGAGGTCTTCACGCCGCACTGGGAGTTCATCTACGGCATCGACCGCGTCCGGGAGCTCTTCGGCGACCGCGAGCGCGGCGGGCTCTTCGCCGGCGACTTCGTCGCCCACAACATAATGGAGCTGGGCTTCGGCGATCCCGTCTTCCGACCCTACACCATCCGGGCGGTGGGCGGCGTGCGGGTGGGGGTCATCGGCCAGGCGTTCCCCTATACGCCCGTCGCGCACCCGCGGCGCTTCGTGCCCGATCTGACCTTCGGCATCAGGGACGACCACGTGCAGCGGCTCGTCAACGAGCTGCGCGACGACCGGAAGGCAGAGGTGGTAGTGCTGCTCTCCCACAACGGCATCGCCGTCGACCTCAAGCTGGCCTCGCGGGTGAGCGGGCTCGACGTGATCCTGGGCGGCCACACCCACGACGCGCTGGTGGAGCCGATCCGGGTGGGCCGGACGCTCGTCGTCAACTCCGGCTCGCACGGCAAGTTCTTGAGCCGGCTCGACCTCGACGTCCGCGGCGGGCGCCTCGCCGACTACCGCTACCGGCTGATCCCCGTGCTGTCGAAGGCGCTGCCGGAGGATCCCCCGATGGCCCGGCTCATCCGCGACATCCGCGCCCACCACGAAGCCCGGCTGAGCGAGCGCCTGGCCGTCTCCGAATCGCTCCTCTACCGCCGCGGCAACTTCAACGGCCCGTTCGACGAGGTGATCCTCGACGCGCTCCTCGGGCGCGCCGATGCGCAGGTGGCGTTCTCCCCCGGCTTTCGCTGGGGCGTCACGATCCTGCCTGGCCAGGAAATCACGCTGGAGGACGTCTACTCGCACACCGCGCTGACCTACGCCAACACCTGGGTTCGCGAGATGACCGGAAGCGAGATCCACCGCATCATGGAGGACGTCGCCGACAACCTCTTCCATCCCGACCCGTACTACCGCCAGGGCGGAGACATGGTGCGACTGGGAGGCCTCACCTACGTGATCGACCCCCAACGGCCCATGGGCCGGCGCATCACCGACATCCGCGTGGGCGGCCGCCCGCTCGATCCCGCGCGTCGCTACAAGGCCACCGGCTGGGCGAGCCTCGGCGAGGCCGACGGACCGCCCGTGTGGGACGTGGTCGCCGATTACCTGCGCAGCGTCAAGCGCGTCAGGATCGAGCCCCGCGCCCGCGTCAAGGTCGTCTCCCTCGCCCGCCAGCGCGGCCCGGGCTAAGATAGGCGCCTCATGACACGCCCGATGTCCCTCGCCCTCGCCGCGGGCGCCGCACTGGTGGCGCTGCTGGGCCTGCGGCTGGTGTCGAGCCCGCCGACGCGGCCGCTGGCGACGGCGACGGACGCCGGCAAGACCACGGGACAGGTCACCATGGCCGGGCGGGCGACGGCCGCCGGCGACTCGGTCCACGATCTGATGATGGATCTCCTGATCACCCCGCTGGACGGCCCGCCGGCCAAGCCGTTCGCGCTCGAGAGCCTCGCCGGCGGGCGGGTCGCGCTTTCCGACCTCAAGGGGCGCCCGGCACTGCTCTACTTCTGGGCCACCTGGTGACCGTACTGCACGAGGGAGTTACCCTCGGATATCGAACAGATCCAGCGGCGATACGGTGAGCGCCTGGCCGTGCTCGCCATCGACATCCAGGAGACTCCCGACGTGGTCGCGCGCTGGGCGAAGGATAAACGGCTCTCGTTCACGATCCTGCTCGATCCGTCCGGTGCGGTGACCCGGGACTACGAGGTGACGGCGACGCCGACCGTGTTCGTCGTCTCGCGAGAGGGCAAACTGGTCGGCAAGGCGCTCGGCAACAAGCCCTGGACCTCCGAGCGCGGCCACGCGCTCCTGGCCCGCCTCATCGGGCCGTGAGGAGCGACGTCACGGCCTGACCCGGATGTTGCCGTCGTCTCGCCCGATGTCGACCAGCGTGTGGGACCCGGGCGGGAAGCTGTCGCAGCTCACGGCTTCGCTGCGATTCGAGGGCACCGGCACGTCGTCCTCACGCTCGGCGTCGCTGGCGAGCCAGCTCGTCCCCGCTCCGGGATCGAACCCCAGCTCGCCGTCGGTCGGAGTCCAGTTCCTGGCTTGATTCGGATAGATGCCCCAGGTCAAGCGGCGCGGGGGTGACCTTCGTCCCCGTCCGTTGTCTTCGACGGTGACGAGGATGCGTCGGCCGATTCGCTCCGGAGTGTTCGAGTCGACGATGACGCCACTCATGACCGCACGGTTGTTCGTGACCACCAGGCAATCGAAGTCGGCGTCGATCAGAAGACCCTGAGCCCCGGCCACCGCCTCTCCCGGACCGTCCGGGTCCGACTCGGCCGCGGCCGACGGGTCGATGAAGATCATCCGCCCCTCGGCGGCGCCGGAATTGTCGATCCGGGCATCGAACTCGGCGCTGCGAAGGACCCCGTCACCGCCGAAAAAGTCGACCTGGCCCTGAACCTCCGGCTTCGCTGTCACGATGTTCGGAATGGCCAACACGAGAGCGACGGAGACGCCGGTCGCGAGGAAGCGAGTCATTTTCATGGCGGATCAAGTCTACCCGAGACCCGACGCGCGCCGAGGTCAAAATGGTAAGGTCCGGGGTGGTGATCGAGCGTCTCGAAACCGACATCCTCATCCTCGGCGCCGGGGGCGCCGGGCTCTGCGCGGCTCTCCACGCCGCCGACGCGTCGCCGTCCTTGCGCGTCACCGTGGTCGTCAAGGGACTGCTCGGCCGCGCCGGCTGCACGCGCATGGTCCAGGGCGGCTACAACGCCGTGTTCACCGCGCCCGATTCGCTCGACGCCCACCTTCGCGACACGCTCCAGGGCGGGGGATGGATCAACGACCAGGAGATGGTGTGGACGCTCGTCAACGAGGCGCCGGGCCGCGTGCTCGAGCTGGAGTCGCGCTACGGCTGCTTCTTCGACCGCACGCCGGAGGGGCGCATCCACCAGAAGCCGTTCGCCGGGCAGAGCCACGACCGCACCATCCACAAGGGCGATCTGACCGGCATCGAGATCATGAACCGGCTCACCGAGCAGGTGCAGGCGCGACCGAACGTGACCGTCCTGGAGGAAAGCCGCGCCGTCGAGCT
>DASYUQ010000204.1 GCA_036001065.1 Candidatus Methylomirabilota bacterium | reverse complement strand
CGGGTGTCGTGCACGTGGGCGCGCGGCGATGAAGGCCCTCGTCTATCCCGCCTGGGACGTGCTGGAGATCCGTGACGTCCCGGAGCCGTCACCCGCGCCCGGCGAGGTCGTGCTCCGGGTCGCCGCCGTCGGCATCTGCGGCTCGGAGCTGGAAGCGGTCGCCTCCCGGAGCCCCCGCCGGCCGCCCCCGCTCATCATGGGCCACGAGTTCTGCGGCGAGGTGGCGGCGGTCGGCGAGGGCGTGACCGACCTCAGGGTCGGTGATCGCGTGGTGTCGAGCTCCGTGATCCCCTGCGGGCGCTGTGCCGAGTGCCTCCATGGCGCGACCCATCTCTGCCCCCGGCGCGAGGTCTTCGGCATGAACCGCCCCGGCGCGTTCGCCGAGCGTATCGCCGTCCCGGCATCGGTGGTGCTGCCGCTGCCGGAGCGGGTGGGGCCGCTGGAGGGCGCGCTGGTGGAGCCCCTGGCCAACGCCGTCCACGTCTGGTCGCTGGTCACCCGGCGCTTTCCCGAGACGGTCGTCGTCATCGGGTGCGGGGCGATCGGGCTGATGGCGCTCCAGGTGGCGCGGGCGGGCGGCGCCCTGACCCTGATCGCGGTGGACGTCAACGAGGCCCGGCTCGAGATGGCGCACGCGGTCGGCGCCGAGCCGGTCTTCAACCCGATGCGTGCCGACGTGGTCGCGGAGCTGAGACAGTTCACGCGCGGCCGCGGGGCCGACGTCGTGATCGACGCGGTGGGCGCGGCGGCCACCCGCCGGGCCGCGGTCGAGATGGCGCGCGCGGGCGGCGAGGTCGTCTGGATCGGCCTCCACGACGACGCCACCGAGATCCCGGGGCACCAGGTGGTGCTCGGCGAGCGGCGCATCGCCGGATCGTACGCGGTCACCGCGCGCGACCTCGGCACGGCCGTCGGCCTCTTCGCCCACCGGCGCATCGAGATCGCCCCCTGGGTCCATCCGTTCGCGCTGGACGAGGGACCGCGCGTCTTCCGTCAGCTGCTCACGGCGCCGCCGCGGGACTATGCCAAGGCCCTGCTCCTGCCCTGAGGCGGCTCAGACCCGGTACAGGTACTCCTGTAGATACTGGATCTCCGCGCCCTTGTCCTCGAGATCGATCCGCATGAGGTCGCGGATCGAGAGCATCGAGAGCAGCCGGCCCTCGCTCACCACCGGCAGGTGGCGGATGTTGGCCTGGTCCATCTTGCGCATCGCCGACGGGTAGTCGTCATCGACGTCGGCCACGACCAGGTCGGTCGTCATGACGCTGGCGACGGGGGTGCGGGCGGGGTCGAGGCCGCGATCGACGACGCGCTGCACGACGTCGCGCTCGGAGAAGACGCCGACCAGCCGGTCGCCATCGAGCACGGCCACGATGCCCACGTTGTTCTCGGCCATGACCCGCACCGCCTCCGTGACCAGGGTCTGGCGCTGGACCACGAAGAGAAAGCCGTGGCGCATGATCTCGCGCAGCTTCTTCATCGCGACACCTCCCGGGCGCGGCCGGCGCCGAGACACGATGGCCGGGCCGGTGAAGGTCGGAAAGTGGAAGCTAGTGCCGTTCCAACTTGTTGATACTAAATCTGTCCACGAACGACGTACACGGTGCCTTCCTAGGCGCGAATAGTTGGAACGGCACTAGCCTAGCCCGAGGCGGCCGCCGCGGCAAGGGGAAAGGGCGCCCGGTCCAGGCGGCGCGGCTACTTCACCTCGATCTGCCCCTTCATCGAGGGGTGGAGGCCGCAGATGTAGTCGTAGACGCCGGGCGCCGCAAAGCTCTGGGAGTGGCTCTGCCCCTTGGTCAGGATCGATGACCGGCTCGGCCCGCCGGTCGTCACCGTGATCTGGTGGGGCGAATCGTCGGTGTTCACCCAGGTCACCGGCTTGCCCGGGGCCACCGTCAGCTTACCCGGCCCGAACGCGAAGCCCCCGATGGTGACATCGACCCGCGATGTCGAGGTCGCGGCGGCGACGCCCTGGACCTTGGCCAGCGAGATCACGAAGTCCTGCTTCTCGTGCGGCTTGTGGCAGGTGAAGCACGCCTTGAAGTTGGCCTTGTCGTTGAACTTACTGTCCGCCGTGAAGGCCGAGTATTCCCACTCGCCGTTGCGGAGGTCGGGCGGATACTCGGCGCCCCAGCCCTGGCGCTTTTCCATCACCCCGATGCCGGCCAGGTCACCCTTTACGAATCGCCCGGTGGCGTCCTTGATGGGGGTACCCTGGGCGTCCACCTGGGCCTTGTACTGGATGATCGTGAGGACCGTCCCGTAGGGCAACGGCTTGCCCTCCTTCATGGCCCGCACCGCCTCCGGGGACGACGCGTAGAGCTCCCGGTACTGCTTGTTGTCGTAGCGGTCCACGGTGGTGTAGAGCACGTGATTCTTCCAGTTCGCCGGGAACGCGATCTTCTCTGGCCCGGCGCTGGTCGGCGCGGCCACGAAGGACCCAGCAATCAGGACGACGGCGACGATGGCGACAACGGCGATCACTCGGCTCATGCTTCGCCTCCTGGCGTCTGCAGCGCTCGGTATCGGCGCCGCCCCGTCCCGGGGCTCGGAAAGACGGCCGGATTCTATGCCGGGTGACCGTCCAAGTCCAGGCGCGGGAGGCCAGCGTGATGCCTCTTCGCCGGTAACACCGTTAATGAGGCACATCGCCCTGTTGACAAGGCTCGTCGAGCCGCCTAAAGTACGCCCTTTCCGTAGTGAACGCTCGGACCTCGGTGAGGTCTCGGTATGCTCCCAGGGCGGTCCCGGCAGAGCCTCTCACGCGCCAGATCACTTCACGCGTGGGCATCCGATCGATGGCCAGTCGTCTCGGCGAGCCGACCGGGCTCGTCGTCGCTGTTCGCATTGACCGCGATCTTACTTGGCGAAGTGGAGATCGTTCGTTGTGACGCTTTCAGGTGGCCGCAGGCGGGCTAGGGAGGGCTGCTCCGATGAAAAGGCTGAGAGACCCCCGGATGGCGATTCTGTTTGGAGGCTTGGCAGCGTTGCTGGCGCTCCTCGTCGTCTCGCCCTGGATTGCCAGGGTCAAGGGTGCTGACCACCGGGAAGCCCCGCTCATCAACGAGGACCCGGCGGCCGACCTCGCCGACGTCTTCGCCTTCATCAACCCGAACGACCCCACGAAGGTCGTGTTCGCGATGACGGTCAACGGCTTCGCAGTCCCGGGTGTCCGCGCCTCATACTCCTTCAGC
>DASYUQ010000203.1 GCA_036001065.1 Candidatus Methylomirabilota bacterium | reverse complement strand
CGGCGGACCAAGATCGTTTGCACCCTCGGTCCTGCCAGCAGCAGCCGGGCCGAGCTCGACCGCCTCGTCGCCGCGGGCATGGACGTCGCCCGCGTGAACTTCTCCCACGGCACCCACGCCGAGCACGCCGAGGTCATCCGGCTCATCCGCGAGGGCGAGACTCGCTGGGGCCGACCGATCGCGATCCTTCAAGATTTGCAGGGGCCGAAGATCCGGCTCGGCACCTTCGGTCCCGCGGGCGGCGCGCGGGTCGATCTCGAGCCCGGCCAGATTTTCACGCTCTGCGCGAAGCCCGTCGTGGGCACGGCGGAGCGCGCGTCGCTGAACCACCCCGAGTACCTCGCGAACGTGCACCCGGGTGACCAGATCTGGATGGACGACGGGATGATCCAGCTCCGCGTCGAGGAGGCGTCGCCCGAGGAGGTGCGCTGCCGCGTCGTCGTCGGCGGGCGTCTCAGCGATCATAAGGGGATCTCGCTCCCGCGCGTGCCGCTGCCCGTCTCGTGCCTCACGGACAAGGACCGCGAGGATCTCCGTTTCGGCCTGGCGTACGGCGTGGACTTCGTCGCCGTCTCGTTCGTGCGGTCGGAGGCGGACATCGCGGAGGTGCGTGCCTTTCTGCACGAGCTCGGTGCCGACGTACCGATCGTCGCCAAGCTCGAGCGCCACGAGGGCATCGTGAACCTCCCCGGCATCCTGCGATCGGTCGCGGCGGTCATGGTGGCGCGCGGCGACCTCGGCGTCGACGTCCCGATCGAGGACGTGCCCCATCTCCAGAAGGAGATCGTCCGGCAGGCGCGGGAGGCGGGCGCGCCGGTGATCGTGGCGACGCAGATGCTGGAGTCGATGGTCACCCACCTCCGACCGACGCGGGCGGAGGTCTCCGACGTCTCGACGGCGATCTTCGACGGCGCCGACGCGCTCATGCTGTCCGCCGAGACGGCGACGGGCCGCTATCCGTCAGAAGCGGTCGAGGTCATGGCCCGCGTCGCCGTGCGCGCCGAGCGGGCGGTGCTGGCGATCGAGGCCCCGCGCCGGCCGCTCCACGACGCCGGCTTCCCCGAGGCGCTCTCGGACGCGGCCTCCCAGGCCGCGCACGCGCTCGGGGCGCACGCGATCGTCGCATTCACGGAGTCGGGCTCCTCGGCGCGCCTCATCTCCCGCGCGCGCCCGAGGGTGCCGATCATCGCGCTGACGCCGTTCGTCGAGGTCCAACGGCGGCTCGCCCTGTCATGGGGAGTGGACTCGCGGCTCATCCGCAAGGTCCAGACGACCGACGAGATGATCGAGGAGGTCGAAGCGACGCTGCTGCGCGACGGGTCGGTCACGCCGGGCGATGTCCTCGTCATCATCTCCGGCTCGCCCATGTGGGTTTCAGGGACGACGAACCTGCTGAAGCTCCACCGCGTGGGCGAGCGTCGCTGAGCGCGGCGGTGCGGCGTCCGGGCCTCGCGCGCTTCGCCCTGGTGCTCCTGGCGCTCGTCGTCGTCTGGGGCACGGGCGGGCTTGCGCTCTCGCGGCGTGCGACGGAGCGCTACGAGGCCGCGGTGGGCGATACCCTCGCGGCCCTCGGCGCGCTCGTCAACGCGACGCAGAACGAGCTGCGCCGCGAGGCCGGGATCCTCGCGAAGGACCCGGCGATCGTCGAGGGCGCACTCAAGAGCGACTGGGCGACGCTGGCGCGCGGCGCCTCGCCCCGGATGCTCGCGCTCACGCTGGAGCGGGTCGCCGACCTGCTCCTGGTGGTCGACGCGAGCGGCGCGCCGCTCGTCCAGGTGCCCCCGGTGCCGCGCGTCGAGGGCCTCGGGATCCCGCGGCCCACCGAGGCCGTCGCGCGCGTCGCCGTCGTGAACGACCGCGCCTACCTCCTCGGCCTGGCACCGCTGCCCGCCGGGATGGTCGTGGTCGGCCGACGCGTCGAGTCGCTCGAGCGGCTCCTCGCGGCGCTGCCGTCGCGGCCGGCGGTCGTGGTGGTGGCCGGCGACCTGGCCATCGGCGGAACGCTGCCCGGCGTCCCCGCGCGCGGCTGGCTGGACGCAGCGCGGGCGGGAAAGGTCGTGGTCAACGGCGAGCTGTGGCTCGTGCGGCCGCTCGCCGGGGCGGCCGGCGGGAGTCTCTGGGCGCTGGTCTCCGAGGGGAAGCGGCGCGCCGCCGAACAGTGGTTCTGGTTCTGGTGGGCCCTCTCGCTCGTCGCCGCGGTCGGCGTGGCTGTCGCCGCGGGGTCCGTGTGGTCATCGAAGGGGGCCGCGACGGCCCCCTCCGAGCCACCCCCAGGATCGGTTGCGCGGGCGAAGCCCGCGCTCGAAACGAAGCCCGCGCTTGAAACGAAGTCAGTCCCACTCGCTCCCACGGCACCGCTACGCCCAGAGCTCGAGGCGCTCTACGCCGTCGCGGTCGCGACGGGCAGCGGCGACGACCTCGTGGTCGCCGCCGAGCGCACGCTCGAGGTCGTCTGCGGCGTCGCGCGGATGGCGGTCGGCGGACTCTTCCGCTTCGACCCCGCGGCACGGGCGCTCGCGCTCGTCGCTCACCGGGGCCTCTCGCCGAAGGACGCCGCCGAGCTGCGCGTGCGGCCGCTGGACGAGAGCCACGTCGGCGAGGCGGTGCGCGCGGGCCATCTCGTCGTGACCGACCTGACGCGCTCGCGCGTGCTGACGCCCGCGGTGCGCGAGCGAGTCGCCGCCGGCGGCTATCACACCCAGCTCGCGCTGCCGATCACCGTGGACGACCGGATCTGGGGCGTCATGGCGCTGATCTCCAGGGAGCCGCGCACGTTCGACGGCGACGAGCTGGCGCTCCTGCAGGCGGTCGCCCACCACGTCGGCCAAGCCGTCGCGCGCGCCGCCCTCTTCGTGGAGACTCGCGCGACGACCCGGCGCCTGGAGACGCTCACGCGGCTCGCGCAGACGCTCACGGCGACGCTGTCGCTGGACGAGGTGCTCCAGCGCGTGGTGGACGCGGCCGCCGAGCTGTTCGACTCGAGCGTCGCGCGGCTCTGGCTCGTCGAGGACGACGGTGAGCACGTCTCGCTGCGGGCGTCGGTCGGCGCGCGGGCGTCGGTGGAGGGGCCGCGCCGGGTCCGCGTCGGCGAGGGGCTCGTCGGAACGGTTGTCGCCACGCGCGAGCCCCTGACGGTGTCCGACGTCCTCAACGACCCGCGCACGCGCAACGTCGAGGAGCTCCGTGCGGAGGGCACGGCGTCGGCCGCGATCGTTCCACTCCTGATCGGCGACCGGGTGCTCGGGGCGCTGTCGGTCGGCGTGCGCGAGCGACATGAGTACACCGGCGAGGAACTCAGCGTGCTTGGCTCGCTCACCCTCCACGCCGCGAACGCGATCAACAACGCTCGCCGGTACTCGGAGGAGAGCGCCCGACGCGCGTACCTCAGCGCGCTCCTCGAGATCAACACGAAGATCGGGAGCATGGCGCCGACGGAGACGCTGCTCTCGTCGATCGCCGACGAGGCGGCGCGGCTCCTCGACGTGGACAACGCCGGCTTCCGGCTGCTCGACGGCGAGGACCTCGTCCTCGCCGGTCTTGCCGGCACGGCGTCGCAGACGATGGTCCGTCCGCGGATGCGGGTGGGCGAGAGCCTGAGCGGTAAGGTGGTGGCGACCGGCCGGACGCTGATCTGTGAGATCCAGAGCGTCCCGGACGTCGTCCCCGAGCATCTCGACGCGGACCGACGGCTCGGCTACACGATGTTCCTCGGCGTGCCGCTGAGGGTGGGCGACCGGACGATCGGCGTGTTGACCTTCCGTGCGCGACGAGCGTTCACGGCGCGCGACCGGGAGATCGCCGAGGCGTTCGCCGACCAGGCCGCGATCGCGCTCGACCACGCGCGGCTCTACCGCGAGGCCACGCGCCAGACCGCCGAGGCGACGCGCCGGCGGCTCGAGGCCGAGGAGCTGGCGCGCCTGGCGAAGACGCTCACCGAGAGCCTCGAGGTCGGCGCGGTCGGCAACCGCATCGTCGAGAGCGTTCTCACGCTCTTCGCCGCCCGGTCGTCCGGGCTCTGGATCCTCCAGTCCGACGGCTCGCTCACACTGCTCGCGGTCGGTGGCACGAGCCGCGAGACGCTGCGGGTCGGCCACCTGCTGCCCCCTGGCGTCAGCGTGTCCGGGCGTGCCGTCGCCGAGGGGCGGACCGTGGCGTCTGCCGACATCCTCAGCGACCCCGTCCTCGTCCTGACCGATGATCTGCGGGACGCGATCCGCGCCGCGGGCGACGGCTCCCTCGTCGCGGTCCCGCTCCGGGTGAAGGCCCGCCTCATCGGCACGCTGGCGCTCGCCGACCGCGTCGGCCGCGTCTTCACGGAGGCGGAGATCGAGCTGCTCCAGGCGTTCGCCGACCAGGCGGCGCTCGCGCTGGAGAACGCCCGCCTGTTCTCGCTCGAGACCGCGCGGCGCGCGCAGATCGCGACGCTCGCCGAGATCGAGCGCGAGTTCGCGGCCGAGCTGGACCCGGATCCGCTGCTCAGGATGGTCGTCGAGCGGGCGACGCGCCTCTTCGACGCCAACGGCGTGATCTACCTGATGGAGGACGGACGCGCCCTCGTCCCGCGCGCGTGGACCGAGGGGAGCCCCTTCCAGCGCGTGACGGTCCCGTTCGGCCAGGGCGTGGTCGGGTCCTCCGCGCAGCTCGGGCACGGGCTCATCGTCAACGACTACCCCAGCTCGCTGCTCGCGCGCCCAAGGGGAAAGGACGTCGGCGTCCGGCGGGCGATGGCGCACCCCCTCACGGTCCAGGACCGGCTCCTCGGCGTCATCGCCCTGCACCGGACGGGCAATGGCGCAGCGCCGTTCCTCCAGGAGGACCTGGAGGTCTTGAAGTCCTTCGCCGGCCGGGCGGCGATCGCGCTCGAGAACGCGCGGCTCTACCGCGAGGCGCGGGAGCGCGCCGAGCGGCTCGCGGCGCTCGAGGAGGTGAACCGCCTCGTCTCCTCGTCGCTCAAGATCGACGAAGTCTTGACGAACATCGCCGCGGCGGTCGCGCGGTTCTTCGACGCGCCCTACGTGAGCGTGTGGGTGCTCGACCCGGCGAACCGCCGCCTCTCGCGCTGGCTGGTCCACGGCGACCCGGCAGTCGCCGGCAAGCTCGAGCGCGAGGTTGCCCTTGGCGAGGGCTCTATCGGCTGGGTCGCGCTCCACCGGCAACCGATCTTCTGGGCCGACGCCGCGAAGGACCCGCGGGTGGCGGACGGCGCCCGGCTCGTCCGCCGCGGCCTCCGCTACGTCACGGCGTACCCGATCGCCATCGGCGAGAGCGTGCTGGGCGCGTTCGCGGTCCACCGCGCCGTGCCCTCGCCGGTCACCCCGGAGACGGCGTCCCTGCTCGGTTCGCTCGCGGCGCAGGCCGCGATCGCGCTCGAGAACGCCCGGCTCTACTCGGAGACCGCGCGGCGCCTGGAGGAGACGGGCGCGCTGCTCGAGGTCGTCGAGATCCTCAACTCCACGCTCGACACGAAGCGACTGCTCAAGCGCGTCGCGATCAAGATTGCCCAGGTGTGCCGCGTCGACCGCTGCTCGCTCGTGCTGTGGGAGGGCGGCCAGGTCACGCCGCTCGTGTCGCAATACGCCGACGGACGGAAGGCTCCCGCGCAGTGGGTCGCCTTCCAGGCGGTGGCCTCGCGGCCGTTCCTCGAGATCCCGGCGAACGCGCGTGCCCGCGAGACGCGCCGCCCGGTCGTCGTGAACGACGCGCGTGAGAGCGACCTCGTGCCGCGCGAGTGGCTCGAGACCTTCGGCCTGAAGTCCTACCTCGTCGTGCCGATGATCCGGCAGGACCAGGTCATCGGCGTGATGACGCTCGACCACTGTGAGCGGCCGGTGCCCTTCGAGCCGTCGCAGGTGGACCTCGCGATGACGATCGCGGGCCAGCTCGCGCTCTCGCTGGAGAACACCCGCCTCTACACGGAGGTCCAGGAGCGCCTCCGCGAGACGACGACGCTCATGAACGTCGGCCAGATCCTCTCGCGGCCGGGGCCCGCCGCCGAGCGGATGCGGCAGGTCGCGAGGGAGGTCGCGCTGGCATTCGGCGCCGACATGGTCGGCGCGTACTTCCTCGACGAGCGGAAGGAGACGCTGGCGCCGCTGGGCGGCTACCACGTGCCGCCGGAACTCCTCGCGTGGTTCACGACGCGGCCGATCGTGCTCGCGCGGGTCCCCGAGCTGCTGTCGGCGTGGCGCGAAGGCCGCGCCGTGTGGAGCTCCGACACCCTGAACGATCCGCGCTTCGATCGCGACTGGTTGAGCGCGCTCCCACCGCACTCGGTGCTCCTGGCGTCGGCGACCGCGCGCCGCGAGCCGATCGGCGCGCTGTTCGTCGTCTGGTGGCGGCCGGGACGCCAGTTTCAGCCCTCCGAGGCCCGCCTCATCGAGGGCGTCGCCGCGCAGGTGGGCCTCGTGATGGAAAACGCGGAGCTGGCCCGCCAGAGCGAGGTCAAGCTGCGGCAGACGGAGACGCTGCTCGCCGTGAGCCGCACGTTCTCCTCGACGCTCGACCTCCAGGCCCTGCTGCGCCATTTCCTCCGTCGCGTCGCGCGGGCCGTCGACGCGGATGCCGGCGGCGTCTGGCTGCGTGAGGGCGACGGGGAGTGGCTGGAGCCCGTCGTCGGCTACCACCTCCCGCCGGAGCACCTGGAGAAGCTCCGCACGATCCGGCTCTCGCTCGTGCAGGACCCGTTCCTGGCGGAGGCGGCGCGCACGAGGCGGCCCCTCTCCTCGTCGGACGTGGCGGCGGATCCCCGCGCCTCGGCGGTCGTGCGAGACGTGCTGCCGCACCGGAGCCAGCTCTTCGTGCCGATCGTCGCCAAGGAGCGAGTGATCGGCGGGTTCGGCCTGATCTGGTACGAGCGCGCGTGCGAGTTCTCCGAGAGCGAGCTGGCGCTGATGGAGGCGATCGCCAACCACGCGGGCGTGGCGATCGACAACGCGCGGCTCTTCGAGGAGAACCGTCGGCAGGTCCAGGAGCTCTCGGTCCTCCTCGAGTTGTCGCAGGCCGTCACGGGCCAGCTCGAGCGGGCGGCGCTGATCGACGCGATCCACGCCCAGGTCGCGCGCGTGCTCGACGCCCGCAACATGGTCGTCGCGCTCCACGACGAGGAGCGGCACGAGTTCGAGGTCGTGCTCCGGCTCGCGGGCGGCGTGCCCGACGCGCAGCCCCCGCTCCACGACCCGGAGCGCGCGTCGGGGCTGATGTCGGTCGTGCGCGAAACGGGGCGCGCGATTCGGACCGACGACTACGCCGCCGAGTGCGCGCGGCACGGCGTCGAGCCCATCCGGACCTCCGCCGAGCTCGGGCGCTGGCTCGGCGTGCCGATGGTCGCGGGCGACCGCGTCCTGGGCGTGCTGGCGCTCCGCGGTGGGGAGCGCCCCTTCACCGAGCGCGACGAGCGGCTTCTGACCAACATCGCGCACCTCGCCGCGCTCGCGCTCCGGAGCGCGCGGCTCTTCGAAGAGCGCACTCGCGCGTACGGCGAGCTGGCCGCCGCCCAGGACCAGCTCGTGCGCACCGAGAAGCTTCGCGCCCTCGGCGAGATGGCGTCGGGCGTCGCCCACGACTTCAACAACCTGCTCGCCTCGATCCTCGGGCGCGCCCAGCTCGTCCTGCAGCGGGTCCAGAACCCGCAGCTCCGCCAGTGGCTCCAGGTGATCGAGCGCGCGGCCCTCGACGGCGCCCAGACGGTCCGGCGCCTCCAGGAGTTCACACGGATCCGGCGCGACGAGCCGTTCGTCGCTGTCGACCTGAACGAGGTGGTGCGTGAGGCGCTCGAAATCACGCAGTCGCGGTGGCGCGATGAGGCCGTGAGCCGCGGCGTGCCGCTCGAGGTGCGCAACGATCTGGCCGCCCTCCCGAAAGTCGCCGGCGACCCCGTCGAGCTCCGCGAGGCGCTGACGAACCTGATCCTCAACGCGGTGGACGCGATGCCCGACGGCGGCGTGCTGACGCTGACGACCGCCGTCGGGCACGGCGAGATCGCGGTCACGGTGAGCGATACCGGCGTCGGCATCCCCACGACGATCCGCGACAGGATCTTCGACCCGTTCTTCACGACCAAGGGGCCGCAGGGAACGGGGCTCGGGCTGTCGATGACCTACGGGATCCTTTCGCGCCACGGCGCCAGCATCGTCGTTCACAGCGAGAAGGGACGGGGCTCGACCTTCCGCCTGCGCTTCCCGCCCACCGACACCGCCGAAGCGCGCGGGCCGGTGCTGGCCCCGTCGTTTCCCGCCGGCGTGCTCCGCTGTCTCGTCGTCGACGACGAGGAGACGGTAGGGGAGGTCATCGGCGACGTGCTGGAGACGGTGGGGCACAAGGCGGTGGTGCTCACCGACGGCGCCACCGCCATCGCCCGCTTCCGGGCCGAGCCGTTCGATGTCGTCTTCACCGATCTGGCCATGCCCGGCGTCTCGGGCTGGCAGGTCGCCCGGGCCGTCAAGGAGGCGGCGCCCGAGGTGCCGGTGTTCGTCGTTACCGGGTTCGGCGTCGAGCTGTCGCCCGAGGAGCGCCGAGCCCACGGAGTGGAGGCGATCTTCTCGAAGCCGCTGAAGATCGAGGACATCGTGGAGGCGATCGCGCAGGTCGCGCGGAAGCGCGCGAGCACGAACGGACCGGAGGAACGCTGATGGGCTACGAGCACCTGATTCTCGAACGCCGGGACCACGTGGCGACCCTCACGCTCAACCGTCCCGACGCCTACAATGCGCTGAACCTGGCGCTGGGGCGGGACATCTTCCATGCCGTCCTCGAGGTGGACGACGACCCGGAGGTCCGCTGCGTCGTGATCACGGGCGCGGGCCGGGCCTTCTGCGCGGGCGGCGACGTGAAGGACTTCGCCGACAATCTGGAGCGGATCGGCGCGCTGGTCAAGGAGCTGACGACGTATCTGCACGGCGCCGTCTCGCGCCTCTGCCGGAGCGACAAGCCCGTGATCATGGCCGTCAACGGCGTCGCCGCCGGCGGAGGGTTCTCCTTCGCGCTGTCGGGTGATCTCGTCATCGCGGCCGAGTCCGCCCGCTTCACGATGGCGTACTCGAAGATCGCGGCGACGCCCGACGGCTCGTCGTCCTACTTCCTGCCGCGGCTGGCCGGGCTGCGGCGCGCGATGGAGCTCTACTTCACCAACCGCGTGCTCTCGGCCCGCGAGGCTCACGAGTGGGGGCTGGTGACCCGGGTGGTGCCGGACGCCGAGCTGAGGGCGACCGTCGAGGCGCTCGCGCTGGGGCTGGCGCAGGGCCCGACCAAAGCATTCGGTGGGGCCAAGCGCCTCTTGCACCAGTCCACCTGGGAGAGTCTGGAGACGCAGATGGAGTTGGAGGCGCAGGCGATCGCCGCCTGCGGCCGGACCGACGACTTCCGTGAAGGGGTGACGGCGTTCGTCAACAAGAAGACGCCGACGTTCCGCGGGCGGTAGTCACGCGACGGCCGGGGCCGGGGAGGCCCCGCGCGACCACGAGGCCGGCGGCGATGGTCGCGTCGTGATTTCCCATCAGCGCGCGAGGGCGAACCGCGCGGCGGGAACGGGTCGCGGCGGGGCCTCCCCGGCCCCGGCCGTCGCGGTGGCTACCGCGCACCGGTCGGCGGCATCTTCTCATGGCGCCCGCGTGAAGCAGCGCGACCACGAGGCCGGCGGCGAATGTCGCGTCGTGATTTCCCATCAGCGCGCGAGGGCGGCCCCCGCGGCGGGAACGGGTCGCGGCGAGGCCTCCCCGGGCCCCGGCCGCTGCGCAGCTACCGCGCACCGGTCGCCGGCCTCTTCTCCGGGCCCGCGTGAAGCATCTCGGCTTGACGCCTCGCAGATCGCGCGATAGGTTCGTGGCCTCCCTCGCAGATCAAGCCGGAGGTGAACGTGAAGGTCGCACGCTCGGCCGTCACCGTCGCAGGGCTGGCGCTCAGCCTTCTGGCCGCGCCGCTGGCCGCCGAGGCGCAGGAGTATAAGGCGGGGAAGGTGGCGCGGATTGGTTACCTCTCAGGCGGCGGCGCGACCTCCGAGGCTCACCTCGTCGATGAGTTCCGCCGGGGCCTGCGCCAGCTCGGTTACTCAGACGGGCACACGATGACCATCGAGGCGCGATGGGCGGAGGGCAGGGCTGAGAAGCTTTCCGATCTCGCCGAAGAGCTCCTCAGGCTCAAGGTTGACGTTCTCTTCACGCGGGGAACGCCCGCGGCTCTGGCCGCCAAGCGAGCAACCGCCAGCCTGCCTATCGTGGCAATCACTGGCAATCCGGTCGAATTCGGGCTCCTGAGCAGCCTCGCCAAGGCGGGCGGGAACATTACCGGACTGACGATTGTTGCAGAACTGGTCGTCAAGCGGCTGAGCTACTCAAGGAAGCCGCGCCCAAGAGTTCTCGCTTCGCCGTCCTCTGGAATCCTCTCAATCCCTCGCTGGTCCCGGAACTCGGGAGATTGCAAGCGGCGACCCGAACACTGGGTATGAGCCTTCAGCCGGTGGAGGTGCGACAGCCAGGAGATTGGGAGTCGGCCTGGGCAGCGATCCGCACTGCACGTTCTGACGCGCTCGTCACGCTAGCCGATACCCTCGTCCATACTCACCGACAACAGGTCGTGGAGTTTGCGATGAGAGCCCGTCTCCCGGCCATATATCCGGAGCGGGAGTATGCAGATGCTGGAGGCCTCATGGCCTCTGGACCCAGTCTTCGCGACCTTTACCGGCGGGCTGCGATTCACGTGGACAAAGTCCTGAAGGGTGCCAACCCCGGGGATCTTCCAATTGAGCAGGCGACGACGTTCGAGCTGGTGATCAACCTCAAGACCGCCAAGGCCCTCGGCCTCACGATTCCGCCGTCGCTGCTGCTGAGGGCCGATCAGGTGATCGAATGATGAAGCCGCGACTGTACTACCGACCCGGCTGATCGTCGTGCGCCAAGACGAAGGAGTTGCTGGCGTCTTGGAGGGTCGAGTTCGACCCGGTGAACGTGGAAGGCGACCCGACGGCGCTGGCCGAGCTGAAGCGGCTGGGGGTGCCCCGGGTGCCCGCCGTCGCCGTCGGCGACCAGGCGGTGCACGGCTGGAACCCGCCGGAGTACGCGCGCCTGCTGGGAGTGGCGTACGAAGCGGCGGCGAAGCTGCCGCCGGCCGAGCTGGCGGCCCGGCTCGATCAAATCCTGGAATCGACCGAGAGGCTGCTGCGCGCGCTCCCCGACGCGCACCTGGACTTCAAGCCTCCCGAGCGCGATCGCAGTCTAAGAGACCTCGGCTACCACGTCTTCCGGCTGAGCCTGGCGTTCATCGACGCCATGGATCTCGGCGCGCTGCCCGAGTCGTGGTTCCAGGAGACGGCGCCCGCCGGGATTCGCGACGGCGCCGCGCTCGGCAGCTACGGGGCGCTGGTCAGGGCGCGGCTGCAGGGCTGGTTCCAGGGCGCGGCGGCCGGGGAATACGCGGGCGTCGTGAAAACCTACTACGGCCCGCAGTCGGGACACGAGTTGCTGGAGCGCACCGCCTGGCACGCCGCCCAGCACCTCCGCCAGCTCTACGTGCTGGCCGACCGGCTGGGGGTGACGCCGCCGGCCCCCATGCCCGTCGACGCGTTCCGCGGCCTGCCTCTGCCCGATGCCCTCTGGTGAGCGGGACCGTCCCGGAATGACGGCCGTTCGAGCGCCGGCTTTGCCGGCGCAACGAAGAGAAGTGGGGAGGCATCGGAGGGGGCGGCTCGCCCCCTCCGATGTGGTGAATCCGCCGGCTTTGCCGGCGCAATCGGTCCTGGGGGAGGCCTCGGAGGGGGCCGTAACGTCCGCCCCCTCCGAATTCAATCCTCCTCGGCCCAGGCCGCGGCCATCCGGCGCGCCAACGTCCGATGGTTCTTGAAGAAGTAGGCCAGCATCGAGGCCGCCGCCAGCAGATTTCCCACGAAGACCGTCCAGGCGCTGAGCTCGTCGAGCACCCACGTGGCGCCGATTACCAGCGCGGCGAAGAAGAAGACCTCGAAGGCCGTGAAGAGGATCATCAGCGCAAAGACGAACATCGGCTCGCGCTCGGCGCCGGCGATGAGCACCGCAGCGACGACGCCGAACAGCGCGAACGCCAGGCCGTGGACGATGGTGTAGAGGAGGATCCCCGGCGGCCCGGACCAGATCTTGAGGAAGGCGCCGCCGAGCAGGCGCGGAGTGCGGAGCGGCTCGCCCTGGACGGCGTCGATGGCCAGGAACCAGACGGCGACGACGGCCGCCCCGATCATCCCGGCGGTGATCCCCTCGCGCAGCACGCCCGCCCACGACCCGACCAGGAGGCGGGGCAGCGCGCGGTGGCGGAGCAGGAAGTACCAGAGCATCGCGACGGCGGCGAGGAAGTTGGCGATGAGGATCGCCCACCAGGCGAGGACGTCCGTCACCGCCCGGCCCAGCACGCTGACGACGCCGAGGAAGAACGTCTCGAAGGCCGCGAAGAGGATGACCACCGCGATGACGAGGGTGGGCTCGCGCTCGCTGGCCGCGATGACGCTGGCCGCGATGATGCCGAAGGCGACGAAGGCCAGCAGGTGGATGATCGTGTAGCCCACCACCGGGGCCAGCGCGATCTCGAGGCCGATCGGGTTGTTGACGCCGTAGAAGACGGCGGCCCCCAGGAGCGCGGGGGTCAGGAGCGGTTTGCCGCGCGCGAAGTCGAAGAGGAGGAACCACAGGGCGACGACCGCCGCGCCGATCAGCCCCCCGACGACACCCTCTCTCAGAATCGGAGCGCTGGCGCGCGCCATGGGGAGATTCTAGCCGACTCATGCATCCCGCGCGAGGCGGACGCCGTAGTCGGAGTACCGGAGATGCGGCGGCAGGGAGGAGCGGTGCCCGACCGGGCTCCAGGGGTCCGCGTGGCGCCAGGCGCCGCCCCGGCTGGCCCGCCGCGTGCCCGTGGCCGGCCCCCCTGGGTTGCGCTGGGGCGAAAGCGCGTAGTACGCGTCGTCGAACCAGTCGGCGCACCACTCGTGGCAGACGCCGGACAGGTCGGTGAGTCCCAGCGGGTTGACGGGCGTCGCTCCGACCTCCGGCAGGCGCCCGAAGCGGACGGCGGGCTTGTCGTCGCCCCAGGGATAGCGGGCGCCGTCGAGGCCACCGCGCGCCGCCTTCTCCCATTCCGCCTCCGTGGGCAGGCGCGCGCCCGCCCACGCCGTGACGGCGACGGCCTCGGGCCACGAGAGCCCGACCACCGGCTGGCGCGGGTGCGAGAAGCCCGGCTGGCCCCAGAACGCCGGCGGCGGCGCTCCGGTGGATTCCAGAAACTCGGCGTAGTCGGCGTTCGTGAGCGGCGTGAGCGCGATGAGGAACGCGTCGAGCCAGACGACGTGCACGGGCCGCTCACTCGGGTGCCCGTCGTCCGAGCCCATCGCGAAGGCGCCGGCGGCGAGGGGGACGAAGTCCATCGGGGTCGAGTCTACATATATAATGTCGCGCGGAAAGCGCCTCACCCGGAGGAGATCCCATGGACTTCGCCCAGCGCATGGCCCGGCTCGGCACCGAATCGGCGTTCGAAGTGCTCGCCCGCGCGAAGGCGCTGGAGCGCCAGGGGCGGACCATCATCCATCTGGAGATCGGCGAGCCGGACTTCGACACTCCCGCCCACATCAAGGAGGCCGCCAAGCAGGCGCTCGACGGGGGGGCGACGCACTACGGACCGTCGGCCGGGCTGCCGGAGCTGCGCGAGGCGATCGCCAAGCACGTGACCGAGACGCGCGGGGTGCCGGTGTCGCCCGAGGAGGTGGTGGTGACGCCGGGCGCCAAGCCGATCATGTTCTTCACCATCCTGGCGCTGGTCGGCCGCGGCGACGAGGTGATCTACCCCAACCCGGGATTTCCCATCTACGAATCGGTCATCAACTTCGTCGGCGGCGTGCCGGTCCCCATCCCGCTGCGCGAGGAGACCGGCTTCGGCTTCGATCTCGACCTCTTCGAACGCAAGGTCTCATCGAAGACGCGGCTGATCATCATCAACTCGCCCGAGAATCCCACCGGCGGCGTGCTCGACCGCGGTCAGCTCGAGCTCGTTGCGGACGTTGCGCGTCGTCGCGGCATCCCCATTTTGGCCGATGAGATCTACCGCCAGTTCCTCTACGAAGGCGAGTTCGTGTCGATCATGGGGCTGCCGGGCCTGCGGGAGCTGACCGTCCTGCTGGACGGCTTCTCCAAGTCCTACGCGATGACGGGCTGGCGCCTGGGCTACGGCGTGATGCCGGTGCCGCTGGCCGAGCAGATCACGCGCCTCATGGTCAACTCGGCGTCGTGCACGGCCTCGTTCGTGCAGCTCGCCGGCATCGCGGCGCTCCAGGGGGACCAGACGCCCGTGGCCCGCATGGTCGCCGAGTTCAAGCGGCGCCGGGACCTGATCGTGGACGGTCTCAACCAGCTGCCCGGCGTCAGGTGCGCGCGGCCTCGCGGCGCCTTCTACGTGTTTCCGAACATCAAGGGGACCCGGCGCTCGTCGAGCGAGGTCGCCGAGCGGCTGCTGAACGAGGCCGGGGTCGCCGCGCTGGCGGGCACGGCCTTCGGCGAGTACGGGGAGGGGTATCTCCGGTTCTCGTACGCCAACTCGGAGGCCAACCTGCGCGGCGCGCTTGAGCGGATGCGTCCCCTCTTCGAACGCCTGGGGACGTAGCAGGGGGATGAGCCGCGCCACGGTCGCCGACGTCCTCGTCGACGGCCTCGTGAGAGCGGGGACTCCGCGGGTCTTCGGAGCCGCCGGTGCAGGCGCCAGCGAGAGCCTGCCGGAGGCGGCGCGCCAGCGCCGGCTCGAGGTGGTCTGGGCCGAGGGCACCGCCGCCGCGTGCATCATGGCCGCGGTGACGGGCGAGCTGGCCGGCGCGCCGGGCGCGGTCCTGGCCGGCAGCGGGCCGGAGCTCGAGAGCGCGATCCCCGGCATCGCCCACGCCCGCCACGATCGCGCGCCGTTGATCGCGCTGACCGAAGGCGCCCCCCGGGCCCGCAACCTCCTGGCGCCGCTCACCAAGGCGAGTCTCGGCGTCGACCCCGCCTCGGCGGGGCCGGCAGTCGCTCAGGCCAGTCGTCTCGCGCTGGCTGCGCCGCGCGGCCCGGTGCACCTCGATCTGGCGGCGGGCGCCGCCCGGCGCTCGGCGCTCGGCGTCGCCACCACCGCGCCGCCGGCGCCCCTGCCGCCCCCGGACGCCCGGGCTCTCGACGCCGCCGCCCGCGTCCTCGTCGCCGCCGCTCGGCCCGTGATCGTCGCCGGGGCCCAGTGTCGAGCCGCCGAGGGCGCCAAGTGGCTCTGGCCCTTCGCCGAGGCGGTGCCCGCTCCCGTGCTCGTCACCTGCAAGGCCAAGGGCGTGCTGCCCGATCGGCATCCGCTGAATCTCGGGCTGATGGCGGAGGAGGAGACTGCGGGGGCGCTCCTCGCCCGCGCCGATCTCATCGTGACCCTCGGTGTGGAGGCCGTGGAGGTGCATGGCTGGCCGGTGGGCGCGAACGTCCTGCACGTGGGGGAGGCACCGCCCGCCGGCGCGCCGTATCGGCCGGTCGCGCAGGTGGTCGGCGAGATCGGCCTCGTCATCGCGGAGCTCGCGCCCCGGCTGCGCGGCTGCGTCCGCGCCGACTGGGACGTGGCCGAGCTGGACCGGCTCAAGCGCTCCCGGCGCCCCCACCAAGCGGTCCCGGGGCCCGGCCTTTCTTTCCGACGCGCCGCCGAGATCGCCCGCCAGATGGCGGCGGGCGGAACGATCGCCGTCGTGGATGCCGGCGAGGAGATGCTCGCCGTGGCCGCCGCCTGGGACGCCGACGCCCCGAACGAGTTCCTCGCCTCCAACCGACTGGCCACGACGGGCTTCGCGCTCCCGGCGGCCATCGCCGCCCAGCTCGCCCACCGCGAGCGTCGCGTCGTTTGCTTCACGGGACCGCCCGGTCTCGCCGAGATGGCGCCCGAGCTCGGGACCGCGGCCCGCCTGGCGCTGCCGATCGTGGTCGTGGTCCTGAGCGCCGCCGCGCTGGCCGTCTCCGCCGAGGGCGCGGCCCGCCGCGCCGGCCTCGCCGTGGCCACGGCCGGCGACGAGGAGGCCCTCCGGGAGGCGCTCCAGCGCGCGCTCGAAAGCCGCGCGCCGGCGCTGGTCGGCGCCCGCGTGCGCTCGACGGTATAATCGGGCCATGTTCCTCAACCCGCAGAACGAGAAGGAAGTGCGCCAGGCCTTCGCCCAGCTCCGTGACCCCGTGAAGCTCGTCGTCTTCTCGCAGTCGCTGGAAGCGGCCGATCTCTGCGCAGAGAACGAGCAGCTCGTGCGCGAAGTCGTCACGCTGAGCGACAAGATCTCCGTCGAGGTGCTGAACCTCGCCATCGATCGCGAGCGCTCCGCCCAGTACGGGATCGACAGGGTCCCCGCGATCGTGGTGGAGGGTGCGCGGGACTTCGGAATCCGCTTTTACGGCGTCCCCACCGGCTACGAGTTCAGCAACCTGATCGACGCCATCGTGGTCGCCTCTACCGGCGAGCCCGCCCTCTCCCAGGAGACCCGGACCGCGCTGGCCGGGCTGACGGCGGACGTCGACATCAAGGTCTTCTCGACGCCGACCTGACCCTACTGTCCCCGGGCCGTGCGCCTGGCGCACCACATGGCGGTCGCCTCCGACCGCGTGCGCGCGACGGCGATCGAGGCGACGGAGTTCCCCGACCTCAGCCGCGCCTATCAGGTGATGGCGGTGCCCAAGGTCGTCATCAACGATCGCGTCCACTTCGAGGGCGCGCTGCCCGAGCCCGACTTCCTGGGGGCTGTTCTGCAGGCCGCCGGCGCCGGCCCCTGAGGGGCCTCGTTCTGATACGGGTTGTCCCCAGGGCTCCTGCTGGCCGCCGCGGTGCTGATGGGCGCGGTGGGCGCTGCGCCACGCCAAGTCCCACTCAAGCCCGACGAGCTGGCGCCCGACTTCACCCTCGTCGATCAGCACGGCAAGCCCTTCCGCCTGTCCGCGGCCCTGGCCGGCCGCGACTTCGTCGTGCTGGCCTTTTACGTCAAGGCCTTCACACCGGCGGCTGAGATCTCGAATTCTCCCGGTTCCGGGACGACGGACCCAGGTACGCGGCGCTGAGTGCCGAGATCGTCGGCGTCTCCGCCGACCCGCCGGAGCGGAACCTGGCCTGGAACCGCGAGCTCAGGCTGCCGTTTCGCCTGCTCAGCGACCGCCAGGGAGAGGTGGGGCGGCTGTTCGGCGTCTGGGATGACACGTGGAACCTCGACCGGCGCGTGACCTTCGTGATCGATCGCACCCGCCGCGTCCGGTTCGTCGAGACCGGCAGCCTGGCGGTCGAGACCAGCCGCACGCTCGAGGCGGTTTCCCGCCTTGCGAAATCGAAGTAGCGGGCGTTCGGAGCGCAGGACCCGGCCCCGCCCCGGTGCGTCCGTGCTCTTGTTCGCCTACGGTACGCTGATGAGCGGATTCGCGCGGCACCGGCTCCTGACGGGGGCCGCCACCCTCCTGGGCGAGGCGCGGGTGACGGCGCAGCTGCTGGATCTGCGCGACTACCCCGGCCTCGTCCCCGGCCCGGGGAGCGTGCGGGGCGAGCTCTACCGCCTGCACGGTCGCGAAGTTCTGGGCCCGATCGATCGGGAGGAAGGGTACAATTTCGAGCGTCGCCTCACCACGGTGACACGCGCCGACGGGCGCCGCGCGCGCGCATGGATCTACTGGTATCAGGGTCCACGGCAGCGCGCGCTTCCCATACCCGAGGGCGATTGGAGGAGTCGATGGCGCTGACCGCCGCCGAGCTCATCAAGGCCGACCAGGAGCACCTGATCCATCCGCTGCACCACCCGGTGGACAACGCCGAGCCCATGATCTACGTGCGGGGGCGGGGCGCCACCGTCGAGGACATCGGCGGTCGGCAGTACATCGACGGCCTCAGTGGGCTGTGGAACGTCAACGTCGGCCACGGGCGTGCGGAGCTGGCCGACGCGGCCGCCGCCCAGATGAAGGACCTCGCGTACTTCTCCGGCTACGTAGGGTCCTCCAGTATTCCCGCCATCACGCTGGCCAGCCGCCTGGTGGAGCTGGCCGGCGACGTGCACGCCGTCTTCTTCGCCTCCGGCGGCGCCGAGGCCAACGAATCGGCCTTCAAGACCGTGCGCTTCTACTGGAAGGCGATGGGCAAGCCCGGCAAGGTGAAGATCATCGCGCGCCAGCAGGGCTATCACGGCCTCACGCTGCAGGCCATGAGCGCCACCGGCATGGCCGCCTACTGGAAGATGTTCGAGCCGCGCGTGCCGGGCTTCGTGCACATTCAGACCTGTTACCCCTACCGCTTTCAGGGCGCCAGGCCGGGCGAGACCGTGGGGCAGGCGGCGGCGCGGGAGCTGGAGGAGACGATCCTGCGCGAAGGGCCCGAGACCGTCGCGGCCTTCATCGCCGAGCCGATCCACGGCGGCGGCGGCGTGATCTACCCCACGGACGATTACTTCCCGCTGGTGCGGCAAATCTGCACCAAGCACGAGGTGCTCTTCATCGCCGACGAGGTCATCACGGGCTTTTGCCGGACGGGCCGGTGGTTCGCCACCGGGCACTGGAACGTGCAGCCCGACATCCGCGCCTTCGCCAAGGGCGTCACCTCCGGCTATCTGCCGCTGGGCGGGATCATGGTGAGCCGCGCCATTAAAGACGCGATGGACTCGGTCAAGCCCGAGGACCGGTGGATGCACGCCTACACCTACTCCGGCCATCCCACCTGCTGCGCGGTGGCGCTCGCCAACATCGACATCATGGACCGCGAGCGGCTGGGGGAGAACGCGGCGCGGATGGGCGCCCGCCTCCACGATGGGCTCCGGGCCACGTTCGGCAGCCATCCGCACGTCGGCGATATCCGAGGAGGTAAGGGGCTGCTGGCGGCGCTCGAGCTGGTGGAGGATCGGGCGACCAAAAGGAACTTCCCCGCCGACCGCAAGGTCGCCCCGCGCCTGCAGGCCGAGATGATGAAGCGCGGCATGGTGACGCGCACCCGCGCGGTGGGCGGCCCCCACCCCGCGCCGGGGGATACCGTCTACTATGCGCCGCCGCTCGTCGTGACGGCGGCCGACGTCGATAGGATCGTCGAGATCACGCGCGACGCCGTCCGGGCGGTCCTCGGCGCCTAGCCGGCCGCGGCCGTGCGCCTGATCACGGCTCACCGGATTCTCATCGCGGCGGGCATCCTCTTCTTCTCGTTCTTTGCCGGCTGGCGCCTGCGCCGCTATCTGGGCGGGGCGCCCACGTCCGATCTCGTGCAGGCCGCCGTCTCGGCGGCGGTGACGGTCGGGCTTATCCTCTATTATCGGACGTTACGGGGGTGGGGCCAGCGGTAGCGCGAGCCCTGCCAGGGTCGGCGGTCATGGCGTCGGCGGTGCTGATCTACGATGGCGAGTGCTCCATGTGCCGGGCCAGCGCGCTCTGGCTCATGCGCCGGGCGCTGGCGGGCGGCGCCAGCGAGCTCGAGATCCTGCCCTGCCAGTCTCCGGCGCGTCGCGCGCGCTTTCCCCAGATCGACGACACGGCGTGCCTGACGGCCATGCAGCTCGTGCTGCCCGACGGCCGCGTGCTCAGCGGCGCCGACGCCGTGCCGGAGATCCTGGTCCGGATCCCGCGCTGGCGCTGGCTGGCCCGGCTCTTCGATCTGCCGGGCGTCCGCCCCCTGTCGCGTCGCCTCTACGCCTGGGTCGCCCGCAACCGCATGCGCATCAGCTGTGCCGCCGGCCGGCCCCGCTAGGCGCGCGGCTGAGTAAGCACCGTTCGAGCGTGGGCTTCGCCCGCGTAATCCTTCCTGGGAGAGGCCTCGGAGGGGGCCGTAACGTCCGCCCCCTCCGACCTGGCGAGCCGCCTCCGCGCGCCGTCCGGTCCCCCGGCACTCCGGCGTACAATACGCTTCCATGAGCGACGGTCCCCTCCGCGTACTCATCGCCAAGGTCGGCCTCGACGGGCACGACCGCGGCGCCAAGATCGTCGCCCGCTGCCTCCGCGACGGCGGGGTGGACGTGATCTACACCGGTCTTCACCGCACGCCGGAGGAAGTCGTGGCGGCGGCCGTCCAGGAAGACGTCGACGTCGTCGGCGTCAGTCTGCTCTCGGGCGCCCACATGACGCTCATCCCCCGCCTGCTCCAGCTCCTGCGCGAGTCCGATGCCGAGGACATCGCGCTCGTCGTGGGCGGCGTCATCCCGGACGAGGACGTGCCCGCCCTCAAGGCGATGGGCGTCCGCGACGTGGTGCTGCAGGACACGCCACCCGAGGAAGTCGTGCGGCGCGTGCGGGGGGCGGCGGCGGCGCGATCGGAGCGATGATCGACCTGGCCGCGCTGGCGCGCACACGCGGCGTGGATCTGCGCGTGTGGCCGCCGCGCTACGACGCGACGTACCGGCCCGATCCCAGCGTCGAACACTGGTTGCCGGAGCTCGAGTGCGGGGACCCGGCCGAGCGCGACGCGATCATCCTGGGCAAGCTCCGGCGGCAGGTCCGCTATGCGTGGGAGCGGAGCGCCTTCTACCGTCGCAAGTGGGAGGCGGCCGGAGTGTCGCCCGACACGCTCGAGAGCCTGGACGATCTCGCGCGCTTCCCGGTGCTCCAGAAGGCGGAGCTGCGCGAGGCGCAGGCCGCCCGGCCGCCGTTCGGCGACGCGCTCTGCATCGAGCCCCATCAGGTGGCGCGCATCCACGGCACCAGCGGCACCACCGGACGCCCCACGGTCTTCGGCATCGGCGCCGACGACTGGGACCGCCTGGGCGAGGCCCATGCGCGCATTCTCTGGAGCGCCGGGCTGCGCCCTGCCGATCGCATCATGGTCTGCTCGTTCTTCAGCCTCTATCTGGGGTCCTGGGGGGCGCTGAAGGGCGGCGAGCGCCTCGGCGCCACGATGTTTCCGTTCGGCGCCGGCCTGGCCGGCCAGACGCTGATGGCGGTGGGCTGGGCGCGTGACCTCACACCGACCGCCTTCTACGGCACGCCCTCCTACGCGCTCCACCTGGCCGAGACGGCGCGCCGCCAGGGCATCGACCCGCGGGAATTCGGGTTCCGCATTCTCTTCTTCTCGGGCGAGCCGGGGGCGGGCATCCCGGCCACCAAGCGCCGAATCGAGGAGACGTTCGACGGGATCTGCATCGACATGGGCAGCATGGCGGAGATGACGCCGTGGATGACGAACGGCGAGTGTCGCCGCCGCACCGGCATGCACCTCTGGCAGGATCTCGTCTACACCCAGCTCTGCGACCCGGCGACGTTCGAGCCGGTGCCGTTCGGCGCCGAGGGCACGCCCGTCTACACGCACCTGGAACGCACCTCGCAGCCGATGATCCGTCTGGTGTCCGGCGATCTCGCCCGCTGGACCGACGAGCCGTGCCCCTGCGGCCGTACCTATCCGCGGCTGCCGGACGGGCTCTACGGCCGGATCGACGACATGTTCATCGTGCGGGGCGAGAACATCTATCCCGGCGCCATCGAGGATACGCTCCGCGCCATCGACGGCTTCGGCGGCGAGTTCCGGGTGATCATCTCGCGCCGCGAGGCGATGGACGAGCTGCTCATCCGCGCCGAGCACGCGGCGACGCACGCGGCCGCGGACGCTCAGCAGCGCTTGCGCGCGACCATGGAGGAGCGCCTCCGGGCCCGGCTCGGCGTGCGCCCGGTGATCGAGCTGGTGCCGGCGGGCGAGATCCCACGCGCGGAGTTCAAGGCCCGGCGCGTGATCGACGATCGCGACCTGTACCGAGAGAGGACGAGCCATGTTCGACCCTGAAGCCATCGAGCGGGCGGCGGCCCGGCGCCGCGAATGGGAGGCCAGCGAGCTGCGGGAGTTCCTCGCCCGCCAGCCCGAGGGTCGAGCGGAGTACCGAACCGCGTCCGGCTTGCCGGTCAAGCGCGCCTACAGCCCCGAGGACATCGCCGCCACCCCCTTCGAGGAGATCGGCCTGCCCGGCCGCTATCCGTTCACGCGGGGGCCGTACCCTACCATGTACCGGGGCCGGCTGTGGACGATGCGGCAGATCGCCGGCTATGGGACCGGAAGCGACACCAATCGCCGTTTCCGATACCTGATCGAACAAGGACAAACGGGACTGTCCGTCGACTTCGACATGCCAACATTGATGGGCTACGACTCGGACGATCCCCGGGCGCTGGGCGAGGTCGGGCGCGAGGGCGTGGCGATCGACACCATCGAGGACATGGAGGCGCTCTTCGAGGGGATCGACCTCGAGCGCATCTCGGTGTCGATGACGATCAACCCCACGGCCTGGATCCTCCTGGCCATGTATGTCGCGCTGGCCGAGGCCCGCGGATACGACGCCCACCGGCTCTCGGGGACGACCCAGGCCGACATCCTGAAGGAGTACGTCGCCCAGAAGGAGTGGATCTTCCCCATCCGCTCCTCGCTGCGGCTGGTCCGCGACATGATCGTCTTCGGCGCCGAGCGGATGGCCCGCTACAACCCCATCAACATCAGCGGCTACCACATCTCGGAGGCGGGCGCGACGTCCGTCCAGGAGGTGGCGTTCACGATGGCCAACGCCATCGCCTACGTCGAGGAGGTGACGCGGGCTGGCGTCCCCGTGGACGCGTTCGCGCCCCGGCTGGCCTTCTACTTCGTCGCCCAGGCCGACTTCTTCGAGGAGGTGGCGAAATTCCGGGCGGCGCGCCGGATCTGGGCCAAGCTCATGAAGGAGCGCTTCGGGGCCACCAAGCCGGAGTCCATGCGCCTGCGCTTCCACTGCCAGACGGCGGCGGCCACCCTGACGAAGGCCCAGCCCCTCAACAACATCGTGCGCACGGCGCTGCAGGCGCTGTCGGCCGTCCTCGGCGGCGCCCAGTCGCTCCACACCAACGGCCTGGACGAGGCCTACGCGATCCCCTCCGAGCAGGCCATGAAGATCGCCCTCCGCACGCAGCAGATCATCGCGGAGGAGACGCGCGTGCCCAACGTGGTGGATCCGCTGGGCGGGTCCTACTACGTGGAGGCGCTCACCAACCAGTTCGCGGCGGCCGTCTTCGAGATCCTTGGCAAGGTGGACGCGATGGGCGGGACGCTCAAGGCGATCGAGGAGGGCTACTTCCAGCGCGAGATCGCCGAGTCGGCGTACGACTTCGCGCGCCGCAAGGCCTCCGGCGAGGAGACCGTCATCGGCGTGAACAAATACGTGGAGCCGCCGGAGCCCGGCGGGCTCGAGATCCACCAGGTCGCCCGGGACGTGGAAGCACGCCAGATCGAGCGGTTACGCGACGTCCGCGCCCGGCGGGACGCCGGACGAGTGGCGGCGCTCCTGGACCGGCTCGAGCGCGAGGCGCCAGAGCCTTCGGTCAACCTCATGCCGGTGACGATCGAGCTGGTGAGGGCTCGAGCCTCGCTGGGAGAGATCGTCGCCCGTCTCCGCCGCGTCTGGGGGACCTATGTAGAACGCCCCGTTTTTTAGCGGTCTTCTGCTAGACTGGAAAATAGCGTGGCTCAGCTCGAGAGCGTCCAGGCCCTCCAGGAGAAGCTGGCCTACGAGCAGAAGCTCGTGCAGCTCGTGGACCGCATCCACTCGGCCAAGAGCCTCGACAGCATCTTCCTCGAACTGCAGGGCGATATCCTGGGTCTCATCGAGGCCGAGCGTATGACGCTCTACGCGGTGGACCAGGACAAGAAAGAGCTCTACTCGAGATTCGTGGCCGGCGACGTGGGCGAGGTCCGTGAGATCCGCGTGCCCATCAGCGAGAAGAGCATCGCCGGGTACGTGGCGTCGGCGCGCCGCCCGGTGAACATCACCGACGCCTACGACGGCGCCGAGCTGACGCGCATCGCGCCCACGCTCAGCTTCGACAGCAGCTGGGACCAGAAGACCGGGTTCCGGACCAAGCAGGTCCTGGCGCTGCCCATCATGCACGAGAACCGCGCCGTCGGCGTCATCCAGCTCCTCAACCGAAAGCGCGGCGCCCGGTTCACCAAGGACGACGAGACCAGCGTGGTGCGCCTGGCCAAGACGCTGGGCATCGCCCTCAACAACCAGTTCCAGTTGGCCCAGAAGCGGGCGGGGAAGTTCGACTACCTCCTGGCCCAGGAGCTGATCACCCAGGACGAGCTCAACAGTGCCATCGCCGAGGCCCGCCGCAAGCAGACCGATGTGGAGACGGTCCTGTTCGAGCAGTACAAGGTCCCCAAGGCGGAGCTGGGGACGGCGCTCAGCCAGTTCTACCGCTGCCCCTTCGTCGAGTTCGACGACAAGATCGCTCCGCCCTCCGACCTGATGCGGGACCTGAAGCTCGAGTATCTGAAGAAGGCCTTGTGGCTGCCACTCCGGCGCGACGACCAGGGCCTCACCGTTCTCGTCGACAATCCCCAGGACATCCAGAAGGTCGACGCGATCCACCAGCTCCTGCCGCGCCACAAGATCAACCTGGCGGTCGGGCTGCGGAAGGACATCCTCGAGTTCCTCTCCACCGCCGGCGGCGAGCTGGCGGCCAAGGGCACGATCGGCGAGATCCTCGGCGACCTCAAGGCCGAGGACACCGTCGAACGGGAGGAGATCAGCGGCGCCGAGGTCGACGAGAACGACAGCGCGATCATCCGGCTCGCCAACCAGATGGTCGTCGACGCCCACAAGGCCCGCGCGTCGGACATCCACATCGAGCCCTACGGGTCCCAGCGCGACACCGTCATCCGCATCCGGGTGGACGGCTCCAACATGGAGTACCAGAAGATCCCCGGCGCCTACCGGCGGGCGATCGTGGCCCGGATCAAGATCATGGCCCAGCTCGACATCGCCGAGCGCCGCAAGCCCCAGGACGGCAAGATCAAGTTCAAGCTCCCCGACAACCGGGAGATCGAGCTCCGCGTGGCCACCGTGCCGACCGCCGGCGGCAACGAGGACGTGGTCATGCGCATCCTGGCGTCCAACGAGCCGATCCCCATCGACAAGCTGGGCATGACCGAGCGAAATTTGAGAGAGCTGAAGGCCGTCGCCCAGAAGCCTTACGGACTCATCCTCTGCGTGGGGCCCACCGGATCGGGCAAGACGACCACGCTGCATTCGGTCCTGGGCTACATCAACAAGCCCGATCGGAAGATCTGGACGGCCGAGGACCCCGTCGAGATCACGCAGTACGGGCTGCGCCAGGTCCAGGTGAATACCAAGATCGGCTTCACCTTCGCGGCGGCCATGCGGGCCTTCCTGCGCGCCGACCCGGACGTCATCATGGTCGGCGAGATGCGCGACGAGGAGACGGCCGCCACCGGCATCGAAGCCTCGCTGACCGGCCACCTCGTTCTGAGCACGTTGCACACGAACAGCGCGGTGGAGACCGTCGTGCGCCTGCTCGACATGGGTCTCGATTCCTTCAACTTCGCCGACGCGCTGCTCGGCGTGCTCTCCCAGCGGCTCGTCAAGCGCATCTGTGAGGACTGCAAGGGGCCGTACCATCCGGAGCGGGCGGAGTACGAGGCGCTGGCCCAAGCCTACGGCAAAGAGGAGTTCGAGGCGCTCGGCCCCAAGTACGACGACAAGTTCAAGCTCTATCGGGGCAAGGGCTGCCCGAGCTGTAACAAGACCGGCTACCGCGGGCGGGCCGGCATCCACGAGCTGCTCCTGGCCTCCGACGAGATGAAACGCCTCATCCAGACCAAGGCGCGCGTCCCCGAAATGCTCGCGCAGGCCAAGGCCGAGGGCATGACCACCCTCGTCCAGGACGGCATCCTCAAGACGCTCAGCGGCCTCACCGACCACCGACAAGTCAAAGCCGCCGCGATCAAGTAGCAAGTCGAGCGGGGTCGGGACCGATCCTGCTCGAGCACGCTGGCAACGCCGCCAAGCGCCCATTCCGTCACCCGAGCCGCCACGGCGTCCAGAAGCTACGGCTCTCGCAGGATCGGTCCCCACCCCGCTCGCGTGCTACTTCCGCGTCGAGCATCACGGGGCTCGCGGGCTCATCCCCGACCGGGGCCGCGCTACTGCGTCTCGCTCTTCAGCTTCACGTCCTTGAAGGTGAAGTAGAGGAGCACGTCGTAGACGATCTTCAAGCCCCCGCCCAGCACGAAGGGCGCCGCCAGCGCCAGCGCCTGCATCGTCCAGCCGGTGAGCGCCGGGGTGATCGCCTGCGCGAGCGTCCGCGCGAGATTGGTGGTGCTGGCAGCCGCTTCGCGCTCGTGGTCCTCGACGACGGCCATGACGTAAGCCTGCCGGGTGGGGACGTCCATCTGCGAGAGCAGCTGCCGGAGGAGCAAGAGCGCGACGGCCACCGCTCCGCTGGGGGCCGCCGCCATCCCGATGAGGAAGACGTTCGAGGCCAGGTGCGACACCACCATGGTGGCCAGGAGGCCGAACCGCGCGGCGCACCGAGCGGCGAGCAGGAGGGAGGCGGCGGTCAGGAGCTGCGCGACGAAGAAAATGAGCCCGAGCGCAGCCAGGTCGAGCCCGAACCGCACGTGCAGGAAGTACGCGACCAGCGACTGCAGCACGAAGCCCCCCGCGAAGGAATCGAGCGCGAAGAGCGCGGCCAGCCGGCGGATCAGCGGCGCCGAGGTGAGGGGACCGTGGGGCCGCGCGGCCGCGGCGCGGGCCCTGGGGGGGAGGAACCGGTAGGCGATCGCCTGCAGGGCGGCGCCGGCGAGGAAGAGCAGGAACAGGGCATCGTACCCGGCCACGCCTCGGACCGCGGCGGCGCCGAGCGCCGCCGCGCCGTAGCCCAGCAGGTTGTAGACGCTGAGGAGCGTCGTCCGGCGGACGCCCGTCACCGCGCGCGCGACGACGACCTGCTCGATCGTCAGAAACGGGCCGGTCTCCCCGGTCCCGACGGCGACGTTGCCGAGCATCGCCGCGGCCACGACCACCCACGGGCTCCGCGACGCCAGGAGCATGAGCGCCGACAGGGCGCTCAGGACCACGAGCCCCAGCAGGGCGACGCGCGCACCGTAGCGTTCGGCCGGCCTCCGCACCATCCACGTCAGGGCCGCGCTGGCGGCGAGGGTCAGCGTCACCGCGGTGCCCACCCCCAGCGGGCCGACACCCAGCTCGCCGAGATAGACGGGGAGCACGATCCCCAGGAAGCCGTAGCAGAACGTGCGGGCGGTCTTCGCCGCGAAGACGGCGATGACTTCAGGCGGTGCCGCCACGGACCCGCGCCTGGCAGTAGGCGTAGAGCGCGTCGTACGCTGGGAACTGCAGCCGCATGTTGTCGTGGTCGTCGGCCGCGATCGTCCGGAAGCCGGAGGCGACCGCGTAGAGACCGGGGGACTCCGGCGCCAGATGCCGGGCGTCGGTGTCCGCGCCGCGGACGATCCGGGCCAGCGCCCGCAGCGCGGGATCCTCGAGCCCGTACTTCTCGAGGAAGGCATCGAACGAGCACCGGTCGCCGTGGTGGCCCAGCTCGACATCCGGCACGTCGTACGGAATCGCGCCCTCCCGCTCGGCCACCCGCCTCACCTCGGTGGGCGGCACGAAGAGGAAGACGGGCTCACGATCGACGAAGCGGCTGACCAGCCAGGGACAGGCGATGCGATCCACTCTCGCTTTCTCTCGGGTGACCCACTTCATGGGGCGACCTCCTCGCGGGTCCCGGGGGCCAGCCGCTCGGGCAGCCAGTGTAGCGTCCACGGCTTACAGGGAATCGGAAGGATCTGGTGATGCATCACGGCCTCCTCAGTCTTTTCTCGAGCGCGTCATCCGATCATCCGGTAGATCAGGCCCAGCCCGGCGGCGCCGAGGACGACCGGGACGATGTCCCACCCGAAGCGCTGCAGGGCGACGAAGGCCGCCATGGCCACCACCAGCGCGAAGGCGTCCAGGCGGCCGCCGGGCACCAGCACGTGGAGCGCGAACCACATCGCCAGGTTGAGGACCACGCCCACCACCGCGGCCGTGATCGTGGCCAGGGCCCCGGCCAGAAGGCGGTTCCCCCGGCTCTGCTCCCCGTAGGGGGCGCCCAGGAAGATGCAGAGGAAGCAGGGCATGAAGGTGAAGTACGTCGCGATCAACGCCCCCAGCATGGCCCCGGCCACGCCCAGGTCCGTGGCGTGGTGCCAGCCATGAAACCCAATGGTGGTGGTGCTCATCGTCCGGCTCCTCCTAGCGCGGCGTGTAGGCCCTCGAAGAGCGTGAAGCCGGTGGCCAGCACCGCGTCATCGTCGGGGGTGGCGGCCAGCAGGCCGCGAATCGTCAGGTCCAGCCCGCGGGCCTCCTCACGCGGGAACTTGCCGTCGCGCAGGTCGGCCTCGTGGACGATCTCGGCCAGGGCGCCCAGGCGCGGGTCCTGGAGCCCGCTCATGACCAGCAGGGTCTCGAACGTGCAGCGGTCACCGTGATGACCGATCTCCGCCCCTACCATGTCGAAGGGCACGGCGTCGGGAGGCCGGTCCTCCGGCGCGGCGAACACGAAGCGGGCCTCGGGATCGACGAACCGCCGGATGAACCAGGCCGAGGCCAGACGGTCGACGTGCGGCCGCGGGCGGGTGACCCAGGTGCGGCCCTGCAGCTCGCGCAGCCGCCCGGCGGGCGGGGCCGGAGGCGCCGGCGAGGCCAGCCGCGCGTCCACCGCCTCCTTGGCCCGGAGCACCTCCACGCCCGCCGGCGCCTCGAAGTAGTCGATCTCGCGCAGGCGGCTCAGCTCGCGGGCCAGGCGCGCCGCCTCCTCGTGGGCGCGCGCGCGCTCGGACGCCCGCCGCGCGCGGTCGAGCGCGCGCAGGAGCCGGCGGTAGCGCTCGCCGAGCGCGCGGTAGTCCGCCTCGCGCGCCTGGCGGAAGCGCCGGACGATGTCCTCCTCGCTCAGGTTCTCGACGCGCTCGACGCGGAGCAGAGTGGCGTCACCGCCGTCGCGCCCAACCTCCTGGGCCAGCCACTGGAACTGCTCCGTGCTCTCGGCGCTGGCGGGCAGGACCCAGACGCCGTTCTTGAGGGCCAGCGCGCCCAGCGCGCGGAGCCGCCGCCACGCCCGCACTCTCAGACTCGAGGGCTCGCGGGGCAGACTCACGATCAAGACGAGCCAGGTCGTGTCCTGCATCATTGGTTACATGAGTACATCAAGTGTTACATCAAGGCAAGCTCCCCCAGGCCGATCGCTTGACATATAACTCATCACGTGACGAGTATATGGGCCCCGGGTTTGCCGGGGGTGGTGGGAGGTGTCCCGATGAACCGACTCGAGAAGGTCCTGAACGAGGAGGCGAGCGGTCTCCTGGACCGCCTGGCAGGCGCCGTGCCCGGGGGCTGTCTGGAGACTATCGCCGCCCGCAACCCGGCGCTGCGGAAGCGTCTGGACGAAGTCGAGGGTCAGATGGCGGCCGTCCGGGCCGCTATGTTGGAGGGCTACGGCCGCTGGCGCCGCTCCCTCGAGGACCTGGAGAACCTCTGGGCCCTGGCCGCCTGGAAGTCAGCGGCACCCGAGGTCATCACCGAGGTCAGCCGGATCAGCGACGCCGCGTAGTCAGGGGAGTCGGCCGCCTCTTCCCGTTGGAGCCGGGTCGTCTTGGCGATCTGCTCCGCGTGGGTCCTCGGCGTGATCGGCGGCCCCACCCGGGCGAGAGACTCGATCGACATCGGGCCTGCGCTCTGGCGGGCGGCCCTGTCGTTGCCAGCCCGCACATCCCTCAGCGGGATAAGAGCCGGCCCAGCAGCCCCCGGCGCTCGCGGCCTGATTCGACCTGCTCCGAGGTGTACGCCACGCGGACGACCTCGAAGCGCTGCCAGTAGTCGGGCAGCTCCTTGGCCAGCACCGCCTGGACACTGACCAGGCGAGGGATCGGGTCCTCTCCGGCGGCGCCTGCCAGGGCCTCCTCGGCCTTGCGTTGCCGCTCCGCGGCCAGCTCGGGCAAGAGCACGGTGCGCAGCCGCTCGAGGAACTTCCGGACGCCGGCGCTGAACTCCTTCCGATCGCGCGCGCTGTCCACCGCTGGCGCCGGCAGCCCGCGCGCGCGACGCGTCTGCACCATCACGTCGAGGCTCACCTGGTCGACCGCGTCCTCGATCCGCTCCCGCAGCTCGCTGTCCACCAGGGCCAGGAGGTCGCGCGGCTGCCCCGGTCGGGTCCGGAAGGGCACGTCGATCGGCTCACTCGAGCATCCGGCCGATGCCGGTCGCGAGCGGCACGGGCCGGATGCCGAGCGTGGAGTAGAAGGGGGCCGGATCGCACACGTTGTCTTCCTGGAGCATGAGGAGCTGGTCGGGCGTCACCGGAAATCCGGGCAGCGGATGAAGGACGCGGGCCAGGGGACGCATGACGCTCAGCGGGATATAGACCTTCCGGACCCGCCGCCGGCCGAGGGCGGCGGCGATCATATCGAGCAGCTCGACCATCGTGACCGTATCCGGCCCGCCTACCTCGTACGTCTGCTTCTCCGTCCCCGGCAGGACCAGCGCGCCCGCGAAACCCTCGGCCACGTGCTCCACCGGCACCGGCTGCAATCGCTGGCGGCCGGTGCCGATGACCGGCACCACCGGCAGCCGCCGCTCCAGCTGTGCCAGCATCGTGATGAAGGCGTCGCCCCGGCCGTAGATTATCGACGGGCGGAAGATCGTCCAGCCGAGCCCGCTGGCGCGCACCGCCTCTTCCGCCGCCCACTTCGTCTGGTGGTAGCGCGACCGCGCGCCCGGCCGCGTGCCCAGCGCGCTCATGTGCAGATACCGGCGGACACCGGCCGCGGCGGCCGCCTCGATGATGTTGATGGTGCCCTGCGTGTGCACCAGCTCGAAGGTGGAGGCGACCGCCGGGCGCTCGCGGATGATGCCGACGAGGTGGATGACGGCCTGGCAGCCCGCCATGTCCTCCTCCAGGCCGCGCCGAACCAGGACGTCGCCCTCCACGCGCTCGATGGCGCCCAGTCCCTGCAGGTCGCGCTCGGACCCCCGGCGAACGAGACAGCGGACCGTGTACCTGTCGGCTCGAAGGGCTTGGATGACGGCCCGCCCCACGAACCCCGTCGCCCCGGTGACGAACACACACTGCATAAGACGCCTCTAACCCTAACACAAGGATATATCAGTGGTAAGATCGCACCGTGCGCTCGGCTCACGGCGTTCGGTTCCTGATCGCGGTCGTCGTCTCGCTTGCGCTGACCGGGTCCTCCCAGGTCTTCGCCGACATGCCCGACTTCACCGGGGTCGACGAGGCGGCGCGCGACGCCGTGGCGTCGGGCGATATTCCCGGCGTGGTGGTGCTGGTGGGGCGCGGCGACGAGACGCTGTACCACCGCGCCTGGGGCTGGCGCACCCTCGTCCCCGCGCCGGTGCCCATGACGGCCGATACCATCTTCGACATCGCATCGCTGACGAAGCCGCTGGGGACGACCGTCGCCGTCATGGCGCTCGTCGAGCGCGGCGCCCTCAAGCTCGACGCGCCGCTCGGCCGCTATCTCCGCGAGTTCCGCGGCCGGTCGTTCGAGCAGGTGACGATCCATCGGATCCTCACGCACAGCGCGGGCTTCCCCGCGCTGCCCGCCAACGGGACCCTCAACGGCGGATTCCCGGCCGCCGCCAGGGCGCTGGCGCAGCGGCCGCTCGACTATTCACCTGGCACTGGCTTCCAGTACAGCGACACCGGCTTCATCCTCCTCGGCGAAGTGGTTCGCCGCGTGGGCGGGGAGCCCCTCGACCGCTATCTCGAGCACATCCTCGTCCGCCCGCTGGGGCTGCGCGACACCGCGTTTCGCCCCAGCGGGGCGATGCGGGCGCGGGTCGCCCCGACCGACTTCCAGAACGGCGCGCTGCTCCAGGGCCAGGTCCACGACCCGCGCGCTCGCTTGCTCGGCGGCGTCGCCGGTCACGCCGGCATGTTCTCGACGGCGGCCGACCTGGCCCGCATCTGCCGGATGCTCCTCAACGGTGGGGAGCTGGACGGCCGGCGGGTGCTGCGCGACTCCACCGTCCACACGATGTGGGCGCGCGCGCCCGACGTCGACGGCGCCCGCGCGCTCGGCTGGGACATGTCCTCGTCGTTTTCCCGCGCGATGTCGCCGTTCTTTCCGCCGGAATCGGTCGGGCACACCGGGTTCACCGGCACCGCAGTGTGGGTCGACCCGCCGACCCGGACCTACATGATCGTGCTAACCAACCGCGTGCATCCGAGCGGAGGCGGCGCCGCCAGGATCCGCGAGCTCCGGATACGCGTGGCGGCGGCGGTCGGCGCCGCGCTGTTCATGCCCCCATCTCTGCCCGTGCCGGTGGCCAGCGCCACCGGGCCGGCCGCCGACGAGGGCGACACCGGCAGCGGCGCCCGGCTGATGCTCCCGTCCCGCGCCGCCGGGGTCGTGCGGACCGGGCTCGACGTCCTCGTCGCGCAGAACTTCGCGCCCTTTCAGGGCCACGCCGTCGGGCTCATCACCAACCAGACGGGGATCGACGCGCGGGGGCGGCGGGCCATCGACCTGTTCGCGTCGGCCCCGGGCGTGCGCCTGGCGGCGATCTTCTCGCCGGAGCACGGCCTCACGGGCGACGCGACCGCGGAGGTGCCGCACGGGCGGGACGCGCTGACGGGGACCCCGATCTGGAGCCTGTACGGCCCCTCCCGCCGCCCGACGTCCGAGATGCTCCGGGGGGTCAGCGTGCTGGTCTTCGACGTCCAGGATATCGGCGTGCGGTACTACACCTACCTCACGACGCTCGTGTACGTGATGGAAGAGGCAGCACGGCGGGGCATCCCGGTCATCGTGCTCGACCGGCCCAACCCGATCACCGGTCGTATCGTGGAGGGGCCGGTGATGGATCCCGATCTCCGGTCGTTCACCGCCCCCCATCCGTTGCCGGTGCGCACCGGCCTCACGATCGGCGAGTTCGCGCGGCTGGTGGCCGCCGAGCGCAAGCTTGCCGTCTCGCTCACCGTCGTGCCCGTGGCCGGCTGGGAGCGGTCGCGGTGGTACGACGAGACGGGACTGCCGTGGGTGAACCCGTCCCCGAACATTCGCTCGGTGACGCAGGCGCTCCTCTACTCCGGGATCGGGCTGCTGGAGGGGACCAATCTCTCGGTCGGGCGGGGAACGGACACGCCGTTCGAGCTGGTGGGGGCGCCCTGGATCGATCCCCACGCGCTCGCGGACGCCCTGAACGCCCAGCGTCTGCCGGGCCTCCGCTTCGAGCCGGTGATGTTCACGCCCACCGACGACAGCTACGCCCGCGTCACCTGCTGGGGCGTGCGGCTCGTCGTCACCGATCGCGAGGCGATCCGCCCCGTGACCGTCGCCTTCGCGCTGGCCAGCGCGCTACGGACTCAGCATCGCGACCAGTTCAGGCCGGAGAACATCCAGCTTCTCCTGGTCCACCGGCCGACGATGTGGGCCTTCCTCAGGAGCGAGCCGCTGGACCGGCTGGTGGGCTGGGCGGAGATGGAGCGCGAGAGCTTCTTGAATCGGCGGGCATCGTATCTCATCTACCCGTAGCCTCCCTCGACCTCGCGACGGGGGCGCGCTAGCGTTCAATGACGCGGAGGGCGCGGGGCATGGACGTGCGGAGGCGCTCGCGCCACTTCGCGGGAACCGTCACCGTCGCGGGATCGCCGTCGCTCACGAAGCGCTCGTCCGGGTTGCGGTCGAAGTACGCCAGCCAGTAGGCCAGGTCCCGCTCGAGGGCCTGGATGCGGGGCAGCCGGGCCGGGTCGAACCCGCGCGAGAACGGCGAGGGCGCCGCGCCGCCGGCGACCATCAGAATGGCGTCGTGGCTGTAGGTGGCGCCCTTGGCGGTGCCGCGCAGCGCCCAGCCGACCTCCCGGGGATAGACGCCGTGCGGCAGCGCGAGCGTGCGCGGGCGGTAGTCAGGGACGTGGCGCTGGATCCACACCTGCGCCTCGGCGATCTGGGCACGCACGGTCGCCTCCTCGTACTTGCCCAGGTTCGCGTGCCAGAGCGTGTGGTTGCCGATCTCGTAGCCTTGCCGGACGAGGTGCTTCAGCTTGCGGCCCTCGTGCTCCGGCTGATCGAACAGCCGGTTCGGGCGGCTGGCGCCGGGCAGGACGAAGAACGTCGCCGCCCGCCCGAAGTCCGGGCGCTCCCGGAAGAACGTTTCCAAAATGCCGACGCCCGACTTCGGGTCGATCTCCAGGGTACCGTTGCGCTCGAGGTAGCGGAACTGGCCTGGCGAGGAGTCGTCGAAGGTCAGCACCACCGGCGTCATGCCGGCGGGCAGCGCGATGCGGGCGTCGAGCAGGTCGTTGAGGGCGAGCAGACGGTAGCCGCGGGCGTACAGCGTTTCGAGGTCCCGGCGGAAGTTCTCGGGGGTGCGGGTCCAGCGCTCCTCGGGGTAATCGATCTTGTGGTACTCGAGGATCATGACGCGGCCCAGCTCGTTGGGCATCCGCGACTGGGCGAGGGCGGGGGGGGCCAGAGCGGCGGCGAGCAGCGAGGTGACGGCGAGGAGGCGGATCACTTGGCGGCGAGCGATCCTTTCGGGCGCAGCGCCGCGCCGGTGTAGTCGTTGCGGGGGTTCCACAGCATCCAGCCCAGCGCCCCCGCGTCGTTGGCGCCCTGGATCTGGGCGCGGATCTGGACCGGACCGAAGACGCGCCGGTCGAAGGCGTAGTCCTTGAAGTCCTGCAGCCACGGCCGCACTTGGGCCCCCCCGGCACGCTTGCGGATGAGCTTCACGCTCTCGTAGACGACCTCGTACGGGTGATCGACGGGATTGGGATAGCCCGGGATCCCCAGGTGGTAGCCCGACGGATAGACCATGGGGCAGATGTAGTCGAGGTGTGGCGCCAGCTCCTCGATCCGCTGCCCGATGTCCGTGTCGTTCTCGTTGAAGGCGGTGTAGCCGAAGAAATCGGCGGCGACGAAGACGCCCAGGGCGCCCAGCTCGCGCCGGGCGCGCTCCAGGAACGCGACGATCGTCGGTAGTCGCGTCCCGCGGGTGTTGGGCTTCGAGTACTGCGCCGCCGAGATCCGGCCATCGGTCGGGAAGCGGACGTAGTCGAACTGGATCTCGTCGAACCCCTTGCGCGCGGCTTCCTTGGCGATGGCGAGGTTGTAGCTCCAGACCTCCTCCTGGAACGGGTCGACCCAGGCCAGCTTCTCGTTGTCGGCCCAGGGGCGCCCGGTGCGCGCGTCGATGATCGCGAGATCGGGGCGGTGATTGGCCAGGACGTTGTCCTTGAACGTCACCACGCGGGCGATCGTGTAGATGCCGCGCGCCTTGAGATCGGCGATCATGCCGTCGAAGTCCTTGATGATCACCGGGCCCTGGGCGCCGGCCGCCCGGGCTGCCGCCACCTCCGTCCGGTAGGGAATCCAGCCGCGGTCACCCTTGATGTCGATGACGACGGCGTTGAGCTCCGTCCTCGCCAGCAGCTCGAGCACGCGCCCGCGGATGCCGCGGTCGGCCACGCCGTAGTAGGTGAGGTAGGCCGCCTTGACCATCTGCGGCTTCAGCACCACCTCGATCGACCCGTGGGTGGGCTGCACCACGACCCTCTCGTAGCCGGGGAGCTTGACCACCAACGGGGTGTCTGGTGGCGGCGGCGCGTCGAGCGCGAACGTGCCCTCGGCGTTCACGCGGCTCTCCTTGCCGGCGGCCGTCACCGAGGCGCCGGCGAGCGGCTTGCGCTCGGCGTCCATGATCCGACCGATGACGCGCGCCGGCCACGTGCGGACGGGGCGCGGCGCTTCGACGCGCCCCGTGGTCAGACTGAACGCCGCTTCCTTGAAGGGCAGGGTCCTTGCCCGGAGAGAGGTGGGGAGGAGCAGCCCGTAACCGAAGACGATGGCGACCGCCAACAGCAACAGCGCGTAGCCGCCATCGAGAAGGTGGCGGCTCGCGGACTGCGTGGGAACTTCGCTCATTCCTTCGGTCATGACAGTAGCGACGTGATGTACTCGATCCAATAAAAATCTTACCAACATCCTGCATCCAGTACAATCACGCGGTGACAAAATTACAATTCGGCTGTGAATCGGCCCGGAGCCGAACCCTGAGCGTCGATGGGCTCCGATTGCACCTGCTGGAGTGGGGGGCGCCCGGTCAGCCCGCGATCTGTTTCCTTCACGGGGGCTCGGCCCACGCCCACTGGTTCGACCGTGTCGCACCCGCGTTCGCAGACCGCTTTCACGTCGTAGCGCTCGATCAACGTGGCCACGGCGAGAGCGACTGGCCGAATCCCCCCGTGTACGGCACCGAGCAGTTCGCCGGCGACCTGCGCGGCGTGCTGGACGCGCTGGGCTGGCCGCGCGCGGTCGTCGTGGGGCACTCGATGGGTGGCCACAACGCCATGGCGTTCACGGCCTGGCACCCGGAGCGGGTGAGGGCGCTGGTGATCATCGATTCGCGGCCATCGATCCCCGAGGAGCGCCTGAATCGCCTGCGCCAGCGGGGCCACCGGGCCCTCCGCCTCCATCCGACACTCGAGGAGGCTGTGGCCGTGTTCCGCCTGCTTCCCCGCGAGACCGTTGCCGAGCCCGCGCTGCTCGCGCATCTGGCCCGGGCGGGCGTCGTCCCGCGCCCTGGCGGGTGGACGTACCGGTTCGACCCCGACTGCAATCGGCTACGTCGGCCCGCGGACACGTGGGCGCTGCTCGGGCGCATCGGCGCGCCGACGCTGATCGTGCGGGGCGAATGGAGCCCGATCCTGGCGCCCGAGCTGGCCGAGCGGATGCGGGCGGCAATCCCGCACGCCACGCTCGTGGGGATTCCGGGCGCGTATCATCATCTCGTGCTCGACGCCCCCCAGGCGTTCGTCGAGGTGCTCGCCGGGTTCCTGGCCTCGCTGGGCTGACCGGCCCGACTAGTGCGCCTCCAACTAGTTCCGGCGATGCCCCAACGGGTGCCCGCGGTGCCGGTCCAAGTAACGAGCCAGACGAGGCCCGAGGGAGGCGCCGGCCGGAGGCGTACGCGGTTGTACGTCGAGGACCGGCGCCGACCGAGAACGAAGTATGGCGAAGTTAATTGGACCGGCACTAGGCGATGCCGATGTGGAGGGCGACCGTCCCCAGGCCGAGGGTGCGATACGTGACGTCGCGCAGTCCCGTCTGTGCCATCATCCGGGCCAGCTCGGCCGGCGTGACGAACCGGTCGACCGACTGCGGCAGGTACGTGTAGGCGTGGCGGTTACCGGCCACCAGGGCGCCCATGGCGGGGACGACGCGGTGGAAGTACAAGCCGAAGAGCGTGCCCCAGAGCGGGATCGCCGGCCGTACGATGTCGAGGGCGACGACCCGTCCGCCCGGCAGCGTCACCCGCCGCATCTCTTCCAGGCCCCGCCCGAGATGTTCCAGGTTGCGCAGGAGAAAGGTCGAGCTGACGCAGGCAAACGTCTTGTCGGCGAAGGGCAGGGCCAGCGCGTCGGCGGCGAGCAAGAGGATGCGCGTTGCGCGCCGCGCGCTGAGCTTGGGGCGGGCCTGGCGGAGCATCCCTTCGGAGAAATCGGCGCCGACCACCAGACGCTCTGGGCGGCGGTCATGGATGGCCAGCGCCAGGTCCCCCGTGCCCGTCGCCAGGTCGAGCACGAGGCCGGGCGGCGCGGCGGCCACCGCCCGGGCCACCAGGCGGCGCCAGGCGTGGTGGCGTCCGGCGGTCATGAGGGAGTTCATCAGGTCGTAGCGGGCGGCGATGCGCGTGAACATCACGCGGACGTCGCGCGCTTTGCTCACGGCTCGGCTCGCACGAGTGTCCCCAGGCTCGCCTCGGGCGCAGGGGCCCCCGCCCCTGGCCGCCCTGCGGCTCGCACTACCATTCCAGTCCGGCGAGGACGGCGATGAAGGCGATCACCGCGATGTAGCCGTTGACGTTGAAGAACGCGATGTTCAGTCGCGAGAGATCGTGGGGGCGCACCAGCGAGTGCTCGTACGCGAGGAGCGCCACGATGACGAGCCAGCCGACCCAGTAGAGCGGGCCGAGGCCGGTCATCCAGCCGAGCGCGGCGAGGGCCACCGCCGTCAGCGCGTGATTGAGGCGCGCCATGGTGAGCGCGGCGGCGATGCCGAAGCGCGCGGGCACGGAGTGAAGCCCGTGGGCGCGGTCGAAGTCGACGTCCTGGCAGGCGTAGATCAGGTCGAAGCCGGCGATCCACACGGTCAGCGCGAACCACAGCGTGAGCGCCGGCGGATCGAGGCGCCCGGTGACGGCGATCCAGCCCCCGCCGGCGGCGATGCCGTCGGTGAAGCCCAGGATCCAGTGGGACGTCCACGTGACGTACTTCGTGTAGGAATAGCCGAGGAGGAACACGAGCGCCAGCGGCGCCAGCGCCAGGCAGAGGGGGTTCAGCATCCCGGCGGCGACGACCATGAGGGCGGCGCCTGCCGCCGCCAGCGCCTTCAGCTCCCAGGCGCGCAGCACGCCGCGTGGCAGGTGGCGCGCCGCCGTGCGCGGGTTGAGCGCGTCGAGGAATCGGTCGATGACTCGGTTGGTGGCCATCGCGCATGTGCGCCCGCCTGCCATCGCCACCGTGACCCAGACGACGGTCCACCAGCCGGGCCAGCCTCGCGCCGCCAGCACCATCGCGATGTAGGCGAAGGGCAGCGCGAAGACCGTGTGCTCGAACTTGATCGCGTCGAGGACGTGCGCGACCTTCGTGCCGGCCAGGCTCAGAACCCGTAGTCCTTCCAGCGGCGCGTCACCCGCTCTCGGATCTCCTCGCTCATCACGATCTCGTCCGGCCACGGCTGGACGATGTCGTCGAGCGCCCCCTTGTCGGTGGCGTCGACCCCCAGCTTGCCGCCGTAGCGGTGGCGCAGCGCCGCGTGATCGAGGTCGTCCATCGGACCCTCCAGGATCATCAGGTCGCGCTTGGGGTCGATGTTGCCGGTGGCGCGCCAGGCGACCTCGGACAGATCGTGGACGTTCACGTGGTCGCTGACGACGACGATCGTCTTGGCCAGGGCCATGAGTCCCATTCCCCACAGCGCCATCATCACTTTGCGGGCGTGGCCCGGGTAGCGCTTCTTGATCGACACGATCACCAGATTGTGGAAGACGCCCTCGGCCGGCATGTTCAGATCGACGACCTCGGGCAGCATCATCTTGATGATCGGCAGGAACAGCCGCTCGGTGGCCTTGCCCAGCCAGTAGTCCTCCTGCGGCGGGCGGCCGACGATCGTCGTCGGATAGAGGGGACGCCCGCGTCGCGTGACGGCGGTGAGGTGGAAGACCGGGTACTCGCGCGCCAGCGAGTAGTAGCCGGTGTGATCGCCGAAGGGGCCCTCCACGCGGCGCTCGGTGGGGTCGACGTAGCCCTCGAGGACGTACTCGGCGCCGGCCGGCACGTCCACGTCCACCGTCTTCGCTCGCACCATCGGCACCCCCGCGCCGCGGAGCCAGCCCGAGAAGACCATCTCGTCCACGCCGGGCGGCAGCGGCGCCGAGCCCGAGTAGATCGCGACCGGGTCGCCGCCCAGCGCGATCGCCACCTCCATCAGCGGCCGCCCGGTCTCGACGGCCACGCGCTCGTGCTCGGCCGAGCCCTTGTGCATCTGCCAGTGCATGCCGAGGGTGCGGTCGTCGAAGACCTGGAGGCGATACATGCCGACGTTGCGGGCCCCGGTCACCGGGTCCCGCGTGAACACCAGCGGCAGCGTGATGTAGCGGCCGGCGTCGCCCGGCCAGCACGTGAGGATCGGGAGCTGGGCCAGCGACGGATTCGCCGTGTCCACCACCTCCTGGCACGGCGCCGAGCTCACGCGCTTGGGGCCGGCCTTGGCGAGATCGAAGAGGTCCCCGAGCTTCCGCAGCTTCTCGAAGAAGGTGCCGGGCATGCGGAGGTCCAGGAGCTTGGCCACGCGGGCCCCGAGGTCGTCGAGCTGCTCCACGCCGAGGGCGGCCGCCATCCGCTGGGCGGATCCGAACGCGTTGATCAGCACCGGCGTCGAGAAGCCCTGCACGTTCTCGAAGAGGAGGGCGACGTTGGCCGCCGCCGGCCCCTGGGACACGCGGTCGGTGATCTCGGTGATCTCGAGATCACGGGAGACGGGCGCGGTGACGCGCCGGAGCTGCCCCGCCTTCTCCAGGTGCCCAACGAACTCGCGCAAGTCGGCAAAAGCCATCGCGAGGAGTATATGGGGTCAGGTCTTGCATTCCAACATCGCGCGGGGTCAGGTCTTGCGTTCCGACACCGCCGGTGACCTTGACGGCCCGCAGCGCCCGGCGCAGTATTGGGGCCGCCCATCGAGATACCCCCGCGAAAGGAGCGGCAATGATCTTCGAGCTGCGCACGTACACGCTGCGACCGGGCACCCAGGGGGACTACCTCAAGCTCTCCGGCGAGGTTGGCCGCAAGATCCGCGGCGACAACTACGGAAAGCAGGAAGGCTTCTGGACCACCGAGACCGGCACCCTCAACCAGCTCGTGCACCTCTGGAGCTACGCCGATCTGAACGAGCGCGAGCGGCTGCGCCAGGAGCTGTCGAAGAACGAGGCGTGGACGAAGGAGTACATCCCGCAGACGCGGGGGTTCCTCCTCGCCCAGGAGAACAAGATTCTCTCCACCGTCCTGCCGTTCGAGCCGCCCGTCGAGACGGGGCTCATCTACGAGCTCCGCACGTATCGCGCCCAGGTGGGCAAGCTCGCCGAGTGGCTCGGGCTCTTCAAGGAGATCCAGCCCGTCCGCCAGAAGTACTCGAAGCCGGTCGGCGTCTGGCAGACGGAAGTCTCCCAGCTCAACGAGGTCGTGCACATGTGGGCCTATCGCGACCTGAACCACCGTCGAGACGTCCGAAGCCAGGCGCTCCAGGACCCCCAGTGGGCTGGCTTCGTGGCCAAGGCCTCGCCGCTGCTGGCCGAGATGCGCTCGGTGATCCTGAACCCGGCGTCGTTCTCGAAGATGCGGTAGCCTCCCAACCTCCCCTCTCCCCCGGGGTTCTCGGGGGAGAGGGGGCTCGGTCCAAGCGCGCGCGCCAGCGCCGCCACGCTATACTGAGCGCGCGGCCCCCGCGTATGCGCTGGAGCATCCGAGCGAAGCTCGTAACCCTCGTGCTGGCGGTGCTGCTGCCGCTGGTAGCGGGCGCCCTCGTCAAGTTCTGGCACGAGCAGCGCGAGGCGCGCGAACGGGCCCAGGAGCGGCTGCTCCTGACCGCGCAAGGCGTGGCGCGGCAGCTCGACGAGGTCGTCACCGGCCAGATCGAGAACCTCGAGACGCTGGCCGCCCTCCGCGACGTCGAGCGCATCGAGACCGACCGGCTGGCCGCGCTGGCCCGGCGGGTCCAGGCCACGCATCCCTTCGTCCGCGCCTTCCTCGCGCTCTCCACCGACGGGACGGTGCTCGCGAGCAGCATCGGCGGACGGTCGCGCCCGCCCCTCCCGCGCTGGGCGCTGCTTCACGAGGCTCTCCGCAGCGGCGAGCCGGTCGTCGGCGGCCCGCAGCCGAGCCCGATCGATGGCCGGTCCGTGGTGCCCATCGCCCTCGCCGTGCAGGACGCCACGCGGGCCCCGCGCGGCGTCGCGGTGGTGGAGCTCGACTCGGCCGCCCTCTCGACCTTCCTCGACGTGTTCCCGCTCGGCGCCGCCGGCGTCACCGTCGTGGCCCCCGACGGCGCGCTCGTCGCCCGCTCGGCGGCGGCGACCGTCGCCGGCGGGACGAGCCTCGTCGCCGGCGCGGACGCCGCGCGTCTCGCGCGCCCGCGGGGAGGCGCCGCCGAGTGGACGTCTCCCGCCGGCGCCGCCTACCTCGTCGGCATCTCCGGCCTGTCCCGGACGCCCTGGGTGGTGCTCGCCACGATTCCGGCCGCGATGGCCGCCGACCCGGTCGAGGGCCGTCTCTACACGAACCTCTCGGGTCTCGCCGCCGTCACCCTCCTCGCGCTCCTCGTCGCGTGGCTGATCGGGCTTCAGATGACGCGGGCGGTGCACTCCCTCACCGGCGCCGCCCGTCGGCTTGCCGCGGGGCAGCCCACGCCGGTCGCCGTGCGCGGCAGTGACGAGCTGGCCGAGCTCGCCGACCAGTTCAACCGGGCGATCGACGAGCGCGAGGCCACCGAGGGCGCGCTCGAGGCGCGGCAGCGGCGCCTGGAGGCGCTGGCCGAGATCAACCTGTCGCTCTCGCAGCAGCTCGATCTCGAGCGCTTGCTCCAGCAGATCACGGACGCCCTCGTGCGGCTCACCGGCGCCCAGGTGGTGGTCTTCTGGGGAGCGGAGGTGGCCGAGCGCCGGCTGGTGCGACGGGCCTGGACGATCGATCCCTCGGTGGTCGACTTCGAGCTGCCGATGATGGTGGGCTTCGAGCAGGGCGGGGCCGGATGGATCGCGAGCCACCGGGAGCCGCTGTTCGTGCCCGACGTCGCCAGTGATGCGCGCGTCCTCGTGCCCGACTGGGCCATCCGCCACGACCTGCGCGCGCTGGCCGGCGTCCCGGTGGTGGCGGGTGACGAGCTGGTGGGCGTGCTCTCGCTCAACCTCGAGCGGGGCCGGACGTTCGGTGCCGACGACCTCGCGCTGCTCCTGACGTTCGCCTCCCAGGCCGCGGTAGCCGTCCGCAATGCGCGCCTCTTCGCCGAGGCTCGCGCGCGCAGCGCGGCGGCGGAAGCGGTGGCGGAGATGGGCCGCGTCCTGGCCCAGGCGCTCGATGCGGACCTGGTGGCGCCCCGGATCGCCGACAACATCCTCGCCCTGCTCGGCGCGTGCGCCTCGGGACTGTATCGCGTCGATCCCGACACCGGCGATCTGGCCGCGCTGGCGCTGTCCGGCGACGTCGGCGCTCACGCCGACCGGCCCCTGTCGTTCCCGTCCGAGCACGGCCTCGTCGGGCTCGCCGTGCGCGAGCGGCGCCTGCTGACCACGCCGAACCTCCTCACCGACGACCGCGTCGTCTTCACCCCAGAGGCGCGCGCTCGCGTCGGGCGAGCGTCGTTCCGGGCCGCCCTCGCCGTGCCGCTGGTCGTCAAGGACGCCGTGATCGGGGTGCTGGCGGTGGGACATCGGGAGGGCCACACGTTCACGTCGGACGAGGTTCGCCTGGCCCAGACTTTCGCCGACCAGGCCGCGCTCGCGCTCGGAAACGCCCGGCTGTTCGCCGAGGTGACGGCGCGGCGCCGCGAGGCGGAGGAGCTGACGCGGGTGGCGCGCATGCTCGCCGAGAGCCTGGACCTGAGCGAGGTGGGCCGGCGCGTGGTCGACAGCGTCCTCCCCTTGTTCCGCGCCGTCTCGTCGGCGCTCTACCTCCTGGAGCCCAGCGGCTCGATGCGGGCCGTCGCCTGGGGCGGCCGGGCCCAGCACCATTTCGAGGTCGATCATCTCTTTCCGCGCGGGGTCGGCATCATGGCGCGCGCCGCCGCCTCCGGCGCCCCCGCGTGGTGCCGCGACGTGCTGAGCGAGCCGGGCCTGGACCTCCCCGACGACATGCGCCGGCGCATCGTCGCCGCCGGCAACCGGGCGGTGCTCGCCGTGCCCTTGCGCGTGAAGGGACACATCATCGGGGTGCTGTCGGTCGCCGACGAGACCGTGCGCGACTTCTCGGGCGCCGAGGCGAGCCTGCTCGAGGCCTTCGGCGACCAGGCGGCGGTGGCCCTCGAGGACGCGCGCCTCTTCGCGATCGTCGAGCAGCGGCGGCGCGAGGCGGAGGAGCTGGCCCGCGTCGGCCGCGCCCTCGCCCAGAGCCTCGACCCCGACGTGGTCGCGCGCCAGATCGTCGAGAGCCTGCAGGCCCTCTTCGCGGTCCGCTCGGCCATCCTGTTCCGGCTCGGAGAGGCGGGGGAGCTGGAGGCCTGGGTCTCCTTCGGCGCGTTCGGGCAGATGGCGCCCAGCGGTCCGCCCTTCCCGCGGGGCACCGCGCTCGCCGGCCTCGCCGTGCGCGACGAGCGTCCGGTGGCCAGCGCCGATCTCCGTATCGACGCGCGCGTCTCGCCCGAGATGCGCGCCCGGCTTTACCAGGAAGGGATCCAGGCGGAGCTGGCGGTGCCGCTCATGGTCCGGGGCCGCATGATCGGCGCGCTGTCCCTCGGCGACGCGCGCGGCCGCCTCTTCGACGAGGCCGACGTCCGGCTGGCCCAGGCGTTCGCCGACGAGGCGGCCCTGGTCCTGGAGAACGCGCGGCTCTACGTGGAATCGACCCGGCGCCGCCGCGAGGCGGAAGAGCTGGCGCGCCTGGCGAGGATGCTCACGGGAAGCCTCGACGTGGCGGAGGTGGGCCGGCGGATCGTCGACAGCGTGCTGCCCATGTTCCGCGCGAGCTTCGCCCGCCTCCGCCTGAAGCTGCCCGACGGCTCGCTCCGTGCCGTGGCCGGCGCCGGGTCCACCGCCGAGCATCTCGGTGCCGCGCTTCCTCCCGGCTTCGGCGCCGCGGGCCGGGCTGTCGTCGAGGGCCGCACCGTGCGGTACACGGACGCGCTCACCGATCCCGCCCTGCTACTGACCGACGACCTGCGCCAGGTCCTCGTGCAGTCCGGCGCCCGCTCCGTCGTCGGCGTGCCCCTCCGTGTGGGCGACGAGATCATCGGCGCCCTCACCCTCGGCGCCCTCCTCGGGCGCGCCTTCACCGACGAGGAGGTGGCCCTCGCGGAGGCGTTCGCCGACCAGGCCGCGCTCGCCCTCGACAACGCCCGGCTCTACGAGCAGACGCGCCAGCGACTCCGGCAGGTCGACTCCGTGCGCGAGGTGGTGGAGCAGATCCTCGGATCCTTCAGCCTCGAGGACCGGCTCAGCCTCATCGCCCGCAAGGCCGCCGAGCTGCTCGACTCCGACCGCGCCACCGTCGCCCTCATGTCCGAGAGCGGCGACACCCTCGTCATTCGCGCCGGCTACCGCCTCTTCGAGGGCGAGGCCGGTGTCGAGATCCCGCTCGGGTCGGGCGGGCTCGGGCTGGCGGCCAGCCGCCGGGAGACCGTGCTCGTCAACGACTATCAGGCATGGCCCGAGCGCCTCGCCTACGTGATCGAGCGCCAGGGCGAGCGGCCCGTTCACGCGGTGATCGCCTGTCCGCTCCTGATCCGCGACGAGGTGATCGGAGCGCTGTCGGTCGGGGTGCACGACCCCGCCCGGCGCTACACCGAGGCCGACCTCGAGCAGCTTACGATCCTCGCCGCGCCGGCCGCGCTCGCCATCGAGCACAGCCGGCTCTACGAGCGGCTCGAGGCCCATCTCCGGGAGCTTCAGGAGACGCAGGCGCAGCTCGTCCAGGTGGCCAAGCTCTCGGCGGTGGGCCAGCTCGTGTCCGGCGTCGCCCACGAGCTGAACAACCCGCTCTCGGTCGTGATCGGGCACGGCCAGCTCATGCTCACCAAGGACCTGCCGCCCGACATCCGCCGCCCGGTCGAGCTGATCGTCTCCCAGGGCGATCGGATGGCGAAGATCGTCCAGGGGCTCCTCCTCTTCTCGCGCCAGCGCGAGCCCACGCGCGGTCCGGTGGACGTGACGCACATCGTGGGGCAGATCCTGGACCTGCGCACGGCCCAGCTTCGCCTGTCGAGCATCGGCCTCGACGTCGAGCACGAGGTGCAGCCGCTCTACGCGTCGGGAGATGCCCATCAGCTCCAGCAGGTCTTCCTGAACCTCGTCCTGAACGCCGAGCAGGCCATTCTCGGGAGCCAGGCGGGTGGTCGGATCTGGGTCCGCACGCGCGCCCGCGCCGACGGCGGCGCCGAGCGGACGGTGGTGGAGGTGGGCGACAACGGCCCCGGCATCCCGCCCGAGGTGCTGCCGCGGATCTTCGATCCGTTCTTCACCACCAAGCCGGTGGGCAAGGGCACCGGGCTCGGCCTCAGCGTGTCCTACGGCATCGTGGAGCAGCACGGCGGTCGCCTCGTCGCCGAGAGCCGCCCCGGCCATACCGTCTTCACCGTCGAGCTCCCGGCCGTCGGCCGCCGCCGCGCGGCGGCAGAGCCGGCCGCTCCCGGCGCCGCCGCGCCCCGCTCGATCGGCGCCGGCCGCCACGCCCTCGTGGTCGAGGACGAGCTCGACATCGTGGATCTGGTCACGACGCTGCTGACGCAGACCGGCTGGCGGGTGGACGTCTCGGACGGTGGCCGACCGGCCCTGGAGCGTGTGCACACGACGGGCTACGACCTCATCGTGTCGGACATGCGCATGCCCGACGGCAGCGGCGAGGAGTTCTATCGCGCGGCCACCGTCGCGCGGCCCGAGCTGACCGGCCGCTTCCTGTTCGTGACGGGCGACACCGCGAATCCCGACGCGTGGAAGTTCCTGGAGGAGACGAAGGCGCCCGTCCTCGCGAAGCCGTTCACCGCGGAGGCGCTGCTACGCGGGGTGGAGCAGCTCCTCGCGTGAGCGCTCGACGCTCGGACCGGTCGCTCACTTGACTTCGCCGACTCGCGTCGAGTAGAAGTGGCCTGTGACCAAGGCCGATCTCGTCACCGCCATGGCGAAGGCCTCCGCCGGCTCGAAGGTGTCCTCGGAACGCGCCCTCAACGCGTTCGTCGATTGCGTCTTCGACTCGCTCCGGAAGGGCCGGAAGGTGACCCTCGGCGGCTTCGGCACGTTCATGGTCACCCGCCGCGCCGAGCGGAACGGCCGGAACCCGCGCACCGGCAAGGTGATCCGCATCCCCGCGACCAAGGCGCCGCGCTTCAAGCCCAGCCGCTTGCTCAAGTCCGCCGTCCGCTGAAACGGCTCGCGCAGACCGATGACACGATGACAAGCCGCTCTGGGAGCGCGTTGTCGTTGCTTTGGGCATCGTTTCAGACGTGGTGACAACTTGTCGTCCGAATGTGGTGACAACCCGCATGAATACTGGCTTGTCATCGCGTCATCGGTTCTCTGGCGGGGTTGACGCCCTCCGACGCCCCGCGTAGAATGACCACTCGGTGGTGGGGGATCGTCTAATGGTAGGACGCCAGGTTCTGGCCCTGGTAATGGGGGTTCGAGCCCTCCTCCCCCAGCCATTTTAGTCGCTCCAGCTCAGCGGCCCCATCGTCTAGAGGCCTAGGACACGGCCCTCTCAAGGCTGAAACACGGGTTCGAATCCCGTTGGGGCCACCACCTTTCTCCCTCGTATTTTCGCGACTTCTCGCGCGGTTCGGTCAACGAGCGCTCAGAGTGATGAGGACACGAAACGGCCACTTGCGGACAGGTTTGGTGCAGCAGCTGGTGCAGCGGAAGTGAGGCGGGCCTAAAAGGGAGGGCGGCCGACAAATGGGGAAACGATACGACGTGAGATGGATACCGGAAATCGTGAGTGCGGGTGACCGTCACGTTCTCGTCAGGACTGAAGGCGACCAGCTGCTCGTGAGAGAGCCGCAGCAGGGGCCGGCGCCGCCACCGCCCGAGGATGATCCCGG
>DASYUQ010000202.1 GCA_036001065.1 Candidatus Methylomirabilota bacterium | reverse complement strand
TCTAGTGCCGTTCCAACTTGTTGGTACTAAATCTGGCCAGGAACGACGCGAGGCGGTTGCGCAAGAAGCGTTTACCCTTCCCCGTCTTCAAGAACCGTTCCCGGCGAAACGCATCATCGCCACTCAGGCCGGCCTCGTAGTACACGAGTACCAGTGGCCGTCGGTAAGCGGTCGCGCGCACCTTTCCGCCAGCGTGCAGCTTGATTCGGGTGCGGAGGTCGTGCGTCGTTCCGGTGTAGAGCCGTTGATCTCGATCACTCCGCAACACGTACGTGTAGTACACGGCGCCTCCCTTGGCGCGAATAGTTGGAACGGCACTAGGCGCTCGCGGTGACGCCTCGGCGCGTTCACGTCCGCGTTCCCGCCACCTCGGCGAACCTCGGTCCCGGCTTCGATTCGCTGGGACTCGCGCTTGCCCTCTACAACGAGGTCGTCGCCGAGGAATCCGACCGCGTGACCGTCACCATCGAGGGCGAAGGCAAGGGCCGGCTGGCACCGAACGAGCGTAACGTCGTCGCGCGCGGCGTCCAGGCCGCCTACGAGGCCGGGGGCCACGCCTTCCGCGGCTGCGCGCTCGCCTGCGTGAACCGCATCCCGCTGGCGCGCGGGCTCGGCTCGAGCGCCGCGGCCTGGGTGGGCGGACTGGTCGCCGGCAATGCGCTGCTGGGCTCGCCGCTGGACCGCAACACGCTGCTGGGGCTGGCGGCCCGCGCCGAGGGCCATCCCGACAATGTCGCCGCCGCGCTCCTCGGCGGCCTCACCGTCGCCTGCTCGGGGCCGGAGGGGACCACGGCGGTGGCGCTCCCGGTGCCGGCGGGCCTGCGCTGGATCGCGCTGGTCCCGGACATCACCAGCGCGACCGCCGAGGCCCGCGCCGTTCTGCCGGCCACCGTCGCGCGAGAGGACGCCGTCTTCAACGTCCAGCGCGTCGCGCTCCTGCTGGCGAGCCTCCAGGCCAACCGTCCCGACGCGCTGAGCATCGCGCTGGAGGATCGCCTGCACGAGCCGCATCGGCTGCGCCTCTTTCCCTGGATGCCCGGCGTGGTGGCGGCGGCGCGGCGGGCGGGCGCGCTGGGCTGTGTGCTGAGCGGGGCCGGCCCGTCGCTGCTGGCCGTCGTCGCCACCGCAGCCGGCGCCGCCGACGCCGTCGCCCGCGCCATGGAGCAGGCGCTGGGCCGCGCGGGGATCGTCGGCCGCGCGCAGGCGCTCGAGGTCGACCGGCAGGGCGCCGTGGTGGACGCCTCGTCCTGAACGCGCGCAGGCGCATCGTCGGCGTCGTCTGGCTGATCCTGGCCGCCGCCTACGGCCTCTTCTTCTCCTTCTCCATCTTCTTCGTCCCGCTCATCGAGGAATTTCGCTGGTCGCGCGCCCTCACCGCGGGAGCGATGTCGGTCTCCACGATGGTACAGGGCGTGCTGGCGCCGGTGACGGGCATCGTCGTGGACCGGCTGGGCCCACGGCGGGTGATTCTCCTGGGCGTCGTGCTGCTGGGGGGCTCCTCGATCCTGGCCGGCACCATCCAGGCGCCGTGGCACCTGTACCTCTATACCGGCGTCCTGGGGGCGATGGGGATCGTCGCGCTGGGCTGGGTGCCCATGGGCGTGCTGCTCTCGCGCTGGGTGGTGGAGCGCCGGGGCCGCATGGTGGGGCTCGCGTTCTCGGGGATGGGTATCGGCGTGTTCGTCTTCGGGCCGCTCGCGCAGTGGCTCATCGACGTCGTCGGCTGGCGCGGGGCGAGCGTGATGCTGGGCGTCGGGGTGCTGGTCCTGCTGCTGCCGATCGCCTGGTGGGGCGCCCGCGACGCGCCGGTGCCGGCCCCGGGGCCGCCGGTAGCGGAGTCGAGCCGAGCTTCCCGGCCCCAGCGTGCGCGCGAGGATCCGACGCTCGCGCAGGCGCTGAGGACGCGCGCGTTCTGGGCGCTGGGCGCCGCCTACCTGTTCACCCCTCTGGCCGTCTTCCCCGTTTTCACGCACCAGGTCGCGTTTGCCGTCGACCTCGGCTTCCCGCGCCTGCAGGTGGCGTGGCTCTTCGGTCTCATGGGGCTGATGTCGAGCGTCGGGCGTGCCGTGTTCGGCGTCGTCGCCGATCGCTTCGGCGGCGCGCTGTCCGCCACGATCTCGTTCGGGTGCACGGCGGGCGGGGCGCTGGCCCTGGTGGCCACCGAGGCGTGGCCCCACACGGCGTGGCTGGTCGTCTACGCGCTCCTGTTCGGGCTCGGCTTCGGGGCGCGGGGACCGATCATCACGGCCATCGCCGCCGATCTCTTCGGCGGCCGCCGCTTCGGCGTGATCTACGGCCTGCTCAACCTCGGCAACGGCGTCGGCGCCGCCCTCGGCCCTTGGTTCGGCGGCGCCGTGCACGACGTCGCCGGCTCCTACCGCATCGCGTTCCTCTCCTCCGTCCTCTTCAGCGCGCTCGCCTCCGCGTGCTTCTGGGTGGCCCGCCGGCGCGCGGCTTGACGGGCGAGGGACCGCGATGCTAAGTGGAGCGCGATGAGGACCAGTCTGGCGCCACCGGCGCGCAACACCCGCCCGGGTGTGCTTCCGTATCAAGAGCTGCGCGCGGCGGTCGCGGCCGGGTGGATCCGAGCGGCGGCATCGGTGCGGGAGGCCCAGTTCCAGCCGGCGAGCCTCGATCTCCGGTTGGGCCCGGTGGCCTATCAGCTGCGCGCGAGCTTCCTGCCCTTCCGGGAGACGGTCCAGAGCCGGCTGCGGCAGGACGACGTGCTCGACAGCGATCTCGTGATCGATCAGCTGCCGCTGGAGCCGGGGGTGACGCTCCAGCGCGGTTCCGTCTATCTGGTACCGCTGCTCGAATCACTGGCGCTGCCGTCCGAGGTGCGCGGGCGCTGTAACCCCAAGAGCACGACCGGCCGCCTCGACATCTTCACGCGCGTGATCACGGACGCCACCCCGCGGTTCGACGAGATCCGCGCCGGCTACGCGGGTCCGCTCTACCTCGAGATCTCGCCGCAGTCGTTCCCGGTGCGCGTGCAGACCGGACAGTCGCTGAACCAGCTGCGGCTGCTGAGCGGCCAGACGCTGCTCTCCGATGCCGCGCTGGCGGAGGTCTACGGCCAGACGCCGCTGCTCTACGACGACGATCGGCCGATTCCGCTCGAGCGCGTCGTGTTCAACGACGGCCTCTGCATGGGGGTCGACCTCTCGGGCCGCAAGACCGGCGGCATCATCGGCTACCGCGCCCACCCCAATCCGCCGGCGGTGGATCTGGGCAAGGTCGATTTCTATGATCCGGTGGAGTTCTGGGAGCCGATCAAGCGGCCAGGCCGCGACGCATACATCCTGGAGGCCGATCGCTTCTACATCCTGGTGTCGAAGGAGCGGATCCGCGTGCCCCCCGAGTTCGCGGCCGAGATGGTGGTGTACGATGCGGGCGCCGGCGAGATCCGCACGCACTACGCCGGCTTCTTCGACCCCGGCTTCGGTTACGGGGACGGCGGCGTGCGGGGCACCAAGGTCGTGATGGAGGTCCGCGCGCGGGAGGTGCCGTTCATGGTGTACGACGGACAGATCTCGTTCAAGGTGCTGTTCGAGCGCGTCGCCAGCCGCCCGGAGCGGCTGTACGGGGTCGGGCTCGGCTCCTCCTATCAGCACCAAACGCTCACGCTCAGCAAGCAGTTCCGCCAGGCCTGAAAACGCGCTTGGCGAGGTGGCCATCTGCTAGAATGAGTCCAGGGTGCGGCTAAGCGAGCGGCGGGTCCCCTGACCGACGGAGAGCCTTATGGCAGAGCAGCAGAAGAAGAAAGAGACGAAGCCCACCAAGCCTTCCGAGGGCGGCGACGGCGCGGCCGGCAATCCGGAACTGGCCAAGAAGGGCAAGAAGATCAAGGAAGACATCGACAAGCTCCTCGACGAGATCGACGACATCCTCGAGGAAAATGCCGAAGAGTTCGTCAAGAGCTACGTCCAGCGCGGAGGCCAGTAGCCGATGCCGATGTACGAGTACCGCTGCGCCGGCTGCGGCCGGGAGTTCGAGCGGTACGTTTCGACGGGTGCCGCCGCCGTGGCCTGCCCGACCTGCGCCAGCGGCGACGTGAAGCGCAAGTTCTCCCTGTTCGCGCTCAAGAGCGACGGCGGAGTCGCGTCGTCCGCGATGCCCTCGGGCGGTAGCTGCTGCGGGGGCGGGTGCTCCTGCCACTGACCGCGGGGCCCTGACGGGCCCCGGCCTCACCGATGGATCTCCGCCGGCTCGAAGTCTTCGCCAAGGTCGCCGAGCTGGGGAGCTTCTCCCGCGCCGCCGAAGCCCTGTTCCTCACGCAACCGACCGTTTCCGAGCACGTGCAGGCCCTCGAGCAGGAGCTCGGCGTCCAGCTGCTCGACCGCCTGGGGCGCGGCGCCACCCCCACACCGGCCGGCGAGCTGCTGCTGGGCTATGCGCGGAGGATTCTCGGGCTCACGCACGAGGCCCGCCAGGCGATCGACCGGTTCCAGGGGCGCATGAGCGGCCAGCTGATCGTGGGCGGCAGCACGATCCCTGGCGAATACATCCTCCCCGCGCTGATCGGGCAGTTCAAGGGCAAGTACCCCGACATCTCGATCAGTCTGCGCATCGGCTCGAGCCAGCAGGTGAGCGCGTGGGTGGAGGAGGGGCGGGTGGAGATCGGCGTCGTCGGCGCGCGCCCGCCCAGCCGGGCGCTCCAGTCGCGGGAGCTCATGGCCGACGAGATGGTGATCGTGGTCTCCGCCGATCACCCCTGGGCCACGCGCAAGAACGTGACCCTCAAGGACGTCATGCAGGAGTCCCTGATCCTGCGCGAGCGCGGCTCGGGCTCCCGGGAGGCCCTCGAACGGGCGCTCGCCGAGGCGGGCCTCGACCTCGCCACCTTCCGCGTGGCGGGCGAGATGGGCTCGACGCAGGCGGTCAAACAGGCGGTGCGCGCCGGCGTCGGGATCGCGATGATCTCCAAGCGGGCGGTGGAGGACGAGTGCCGGGCGCGCTTGCTCTCGTGTGTGAACGTGCGTGACCTGAACGTGACGCGCTCGTTCCACCTGGTGACCCACCGCGACCGGACGCGCTCGCCGCTGGCCCAGGCTTTCCTGGAGTTCGTCGAATCCCAGGCGGCCGACCGCACATCGTAAGGGCCAGCCATGACGCAGGGGCCGACCGCCACCGGCAAGGAGATCCGACTCACCGCGTACGCCTCCTGCGCCGGCTGAGCCTCCAAGATGGCTCCTGGCGATCTCCAGGAGGTGCTCGCCGTCCTGAAGCCAGCCGAGGGCCCGGTGCACGAGCACCTGCTCGTCGGGCTCGGGCGCGCCGACGACGCCGCCGTCTACCGCGTCGCCCCCGATCTGGCCATCGTCGAGACCGTGGACTTCTTCCCGCCCGTCGTCGATGACCCGTACACGTGGGGCGCGGTGGCGGCGGCGAACGCGATGTCCGACGTCTATGCGATGGGCGGTGAGGTGATGTTCGCGCTCGCCGTGGCGGGGTTCCCGCGCGACCTGCCCAAGGCCATCATCGCCGAGGTGTTCCGCGGCGGTGCCGACAAGGTGGCCGAGGCGGGCGGCGTCATCGCCGGAGGCCACACGGTCATCGACAACGAGCCCAAGTACGGCCTCTGTGTCACCGGACGCGCGCATCCCGACCGCCTCTTGATCAAGGGCGGATTGCGAGCCGGTGATCGCCTCTTCCTTTCGAAGCCGCTGGGCACCGGTGTGATCACCACCGCCGCCAAGGACGGCGCGGCCGACCCCGGCATCCTGGAGGGGGCGGTGAAGAGCATGCTGCGTCTCAACCGCGTCGCCGCCCAGGTCGCCTCGGTGTGCGGCGTCAAGGGCGCGACGGACATCACCGGCTTCGGCCTGCTCGGTCACGCCGGCGAGATGGTGGAGGCGTCCGGCGCCGGGATCGCCGTGGCGGCGTCACGCCTGCCGCTGCTCCCGGGCGCGCTGGCGCTGGCCGAGCAGGGGCACTTCAGCGGAGGGATGAAGCGCAACCGCCGTTACGTCGAGGCGCTCTTCGGCTCGCGGCTGACGATCGATCCGGGCGTGCCCCCGCCGCTGGCCTCGCTGCTCTTCGAGTCGGAGACCTCGGGTGGTCTGCTCTTCTCCGTGGCGCCTGATCGCGCCGATGGCGTCGCCGCGGAGTTCGCCAAGCGGGGAGAGACCTGCGCCGAGATCGGCGGCGTCCTCGCCGAGCCCCTGATCCGCATTACCCCCTAACGACGGCCCACCCGGCGCCATCGGCATTCGCCGATGGGCCCGAGCTCTCCGAATCGGCTCTACCGATTTGCGTTGGCGGCGAATCCCGCTAGGCTGGGCGGCATCTCAAGTAAGGACGCCAATCCATTCACTGAGGTCGACTCCATGCGACGCGCGCTCCTGCTCCTGATCGTCGGTCTGGCCGCGGCCCTGCCTGGCCCGTCCACCGCGGATGTCGCCGAGGTCCTCAGGGTCTCGGCGATCCCGGACGAGAACCCCGCGGAGCTGCTCCGTATCTACACCCCGTTCGCCGAGTACCTGTCGAAAGAGCTGCGGGTGAAGGTGCAGTTCACCCCCGTGATCGATTACGCGGCGACGGTCGAAGGCCTGGCGGCCAAGAAGCTGGACCTGGTCTGGTACGGCGGCTTCACCTCCGTGCAGGCCGTGCGGCGGACGAACGGGACCGCCAAGCGGCTGGTGCTGCGCCAGGAGGACGCCGAGTTCAAGTCGGTGTTCCTGGCCAGGCCGGGGTCGGGCCTCAAGAGCCTCCAAGACCTCAAGGGCAAGACCTTCACCTTCGGCTCGGTAGGGTCGACCTCGGGCCACCTCATGCCCCGGTACTTCCTCTTGCAGGCGGGGGTCAATCCCGAGCGCGACATGAAGCAGGTCGCCTACTCCGGCGCTCACGACGCGACCGCGCTCTGGGTGGAGACGGGTAAGGTCGAGGCCGGCGCGCTCAACTTCCTCGTCTGGGACAAGCTCGTGGAGCAGAAGAAAGTCGACCTCGCGAAGGTGAACGTCTTCTACACGACGCCGCCCTACGTCGACTACGTGTGGACGGCGCGCGGCGACCTGGACAAGGGACTTCAAGAGAGAATAGTCAGCGCCTTCCTCAAGCTCGACCACAGCAACCCCGAGCACCGCCGGCTCCTGGACCTGCACCGCACGAAGAAATACATCCGGGCCAACGACGCTGACTGGAAGGGCATCGAGGACGCGGCGATCGCGGCGGGGCTGCTCAAGTAGCGATGTACGAGCTGCGCGACCTCCGAAAGGCCTTCGACGACGGCGCGGTGGCCCTGGACGGCGTCTCCCTCACCGTGGGGGCCGGCGAGCACGTGGCCTTCATCGGCCCCAGCGGGGCCGGCAAGACGACGCTGTTCCGCATCCTGAACCTGACGCTGCGACCCACGAGCGGGACGCTGCGCCTCAACGACACGGACGTGGCCACGCTCTCCAGCGCCACGCTCCGACGCGCCCGCACGCGCATCGGGACGATTTACCAGCAGCACAATCTCGTGGGCCGCCTGCGCGTCGTCCACAACGTCCTGGCCGGCAACCTCGGACGCTGGTCGACGCTCACCGCGCTCGGCTCGCTCCTGCGTCCGCGCGCCGCCGACGAGGCCGCCCGCGCGCTCGCCCAGGTCGGCATCCCGGAGAAGCTCTACGCCCGGACCGACGAGCTCTCCGGCGGCCAGCAGCAGCGGGTGGCGATCGCGCGGGTCCTAATCCAGGATCCGGCCGTCATCCTCGCCGACGAGCCGGTGTCGTCGGTGGACCCGACGCTGGCGGTGAGCATCGTGACGCTCCTGCGCGACATGTCGAACGAGTCTCGGAAGACGCTGCTCATGAACCTGCACAGTGTGGAGCTGGCGCTGACCTACTTCCCCCGAATCGTGGGGATCCGCGAGGGGCGGGTCCACTTCGATCTCTCGCCTGACAAGGTGAGCCCGGAGCTGCTCGAAGAGCTGTATGCCGGTCACGGGGAGGAGCAGGGAGAGCTGGCCGCGCTCCGAGGGGGCACGAACCCGTTTGGTAGGGCCTGCCGACCGCTTCCCGGCTTCGACCACTAAGTCGACCTTTCCCTATCTCCTCGCCGCCGCGTTCGCGCTGACCTTCGCGCTGTCGCTGCGGGCGGCCCAGGTGGATCCACGCCTGCTCTTCGACGCCCAGGCCCTGGGCAATGTCGCGCGCTTCGTGCGCGGCGCGCTCCCGCCCAAGCTCGATCCCGGGTTCCTCGGCATGCTGGCCCGCCCGGCCGCGGAGACCATCCAGATCTCCGTCATGGGCATGGTGATCGCGGTGCTTCTCGGCGCCCCGCTGGGCCTGCTCGCCACTTCGTCGCTCACCTGGCGGGGGATCCTGCACGAGCGGGTGACGCGCCGAGCGCGCCTCGTGCTGGGGGCCGTGCCGTACGGCGCGGCGCGGGCGCTGCTGTCGGTCTTCCGCTCGATCCCCGAGTACGTCTGGGCGCTGATGTTCGTCCGCGCCGTCGGCCTGGGCCCGTTCCCCGGCGTGCTCGCCATCGGCGTCGCTTACGGCGGCATGCTGGGCAAGGTGTATTCGGAAATTCTGGAATCGGTGAATCCCCGGCCGCTGGAAACGCTGCACGCGGCCGGCGCCAGCAAGGCGGGCGTCGTGCTCTACGGGCTCGTGCCCGAGGCCCTGCCCCACGTCATCTCGTACACGCTCTACCGCTGGGAGTGTGCGATCCGGGCCTCGGCGATCCTGGGCTTCGTGGGCGCCGGCGGTCTGGGCCAGCAGATCGAGCTGTCGATGCGCATGTTCCAGTTCGACGAGGTGCTGACGCTGCTGGCCGTGCTGCTGCTGCTGGTGGGGGCGGTGGACTTCATCAGCGGGCGTATCCGCGCGCGGGTGGTCCGATGAGCGCGGTCGCGCTGTCGCGGCCGCGCTGGTCGCCGTGGCTGATCATCGCCGGCCTCGGCGCCCTCGTGGCGTGGTCGTATCACGGCACGCGCGTCGAGATGGGCACGCTGCTGAGTGTCGAGGGGCTCCGGCAGATCGGTGCCTACGTGACCAGGCTCTTCCCCCCGGACCTCTCCGCGGGCGCGCTGCGCGACGCCGCCATCGGGGCGGTGGAGACCTTCGCCATCTCGCTGGTCGGCTCGGTCCTCGCCGCGTGCATCGCCTTTCCCCTGGCGCTGGGCGCCACCCGGACGATCCTCTACCGCGGCGTCCTCTACGAGGGCCAGCGGCTGGGGCGCGCGCCGATGGCCCTGCGCCTCGGCGTCTACGCGGCGAGCAAGACCATTCTCGCAGTCCTGCGGACGGTGCCCGAGATCGTGTGGGCGCTCATCTTCGTGTTCGTCGTCGGGCTCGGCCCGTTCCCAGGCGTGCTCGCGCTCGGCGTCCACACGGGCGGGGTGTTGGGCAAGCTCTTCGGAGAGGTGCTGGAGGACGTCGACCCGCGCCCGCTCGAAGCCCTGCAGTCGACGGGGGCGAGCCGGCTGCGGATCGTCCTGTACGGGATCCTGCCCCAGGCGATCCCTCAGTTCGTCTCCTACGCGCTCTACCGCTGGGAGGTCAACATCCGCGCCGCCGCAATCATGGGCTTTGTGGGCGCCGGCGGTCTGGGTCAGCGGGTCTACGTGGCCATCAGCCTCTTCCTCGAGCACCAGCTCCTCACGCTGATCCTCGCGATCTACGTGATGGTGACACTGGTGGACGCCCTCAGCGCTTGGCTGCGGGCTCGACTTCTCTGACTCAAACGAGCCTCGGCGCTACGGCGACTTGCGCTGGGCGCGGAGGAAGGCCAGGAGGCGCTTCTTCAGTTCGGGGGGGATCTCGGTCGCGTGGAGCGTGTGGGTGGCGCGGATGGTGCCGCGGTAGGTGTTGACGAAGGCGATGCAGGGAGCACAACCGTCGATGTGCCACTCGAGCAGCTCAGCGGTCCGCGGAGGTAGGGTACCTTCGAGGTAATCGGCCAGCAGTTCAGCAATCTGCCGACACTCGATCGCGGACGGCTGCCCCGCGGGGGCTTCTGCAGGGTCCTCGGATCCGGACATCACCACCATTATATGTAGATGAGGGGCCGCCCTCCGGGGATTCTTTGGCTCCGGCCCTGTCAAGCCATTTAAGAAAGTTACCGGGGGCGTGAATCGTCGAGCCATCTAAGAGGTTACTCGCGAGAGCCGGGACATGGGCCGGCGCAAGTGGTTAGCGAAGGTGAAGTCGGGAAGGTGGGGTGGGCGCCCCGGGCGGCGCTTCACGGGCGGGGCCGCGGGCGGTGGCGGGGAGGCGGCGCGCGACGAGGCCGAGCCCCGCGGCGGGGCCAGAGCGACGAGGCGCTCGAGCTTGCGGTCGATCGCCTGGGCCAAGACGAAGGGATCGAGTCGGGCCCGCAGGGCGACGAGGTGGGCCACGGCAGCCGGATCGGCGGCGGGGCAGGCCTGCACGCGCTCGAGCGGGGGCGCGGGGCGTCGTACCGCCGGCGCTGGCGCGCCCCGACGCGCTCTTTCTGGCGGAGCTTCACCGACGGCAGGAACAGGTTCTGGAACAGCCGCAGCTCGTGGCGGTAGAGGTCGTTGAGGGCCACGACGGCGGCCGGCGTGTCGTAGCGGAGATAGCCCCCGAGCTTGCGGACGTGCGTCCAGTTCTTCTGCTCAATGTGGGCGTTGTCGTCCTTCTTGTAGGGCCGCCCCCGGGTGAACTGGATCTCCTGCGCCGGGCAGTCGCGGTAGAGATGGTCGTTGATGAACTCCGCGCCATTGTCGGAGTCGATCCCCCGCAGCGGGAAGGGCAGCACCTGGCGGATCTCCTCCAAGGCTTCTTGGACGCGCACCTCGCCCCGTCCGGGTTATACGTGACCGGGCGCCGCCGACGCCGAGGACGGGCCCCGCCGGGTGGCGGCCCGTTGAGGAGGCGCAGGACGTACTTGCGGTGATAGCCCGTCGTCCGACAGACCTCATCGAGGATCTGGCTCTTTCCCTCCCGCCGCGCCTGCCGGTAGCGGGCGTAGATGGCCTTCAGGTACTCCCACTTCGCGGGAGCACTCATCAAGTCACCCTCCTCCGGCCTTGGGGCCGTCGAGAGTTACATCCCAAATGGCGCGGCGCTCCCCGCTCGGTAACATCTTAGATGGCGCGATACGCTGGCTGGACTGGGCTCCCGCACATCGGTATCCTCGGGGCGATGCCGCTGCGGATCGCGCTCCTCACGCCCTTCGCCTTCCCGTCGGTCCGCGGTAACGCGGTGACCGTCGAACGCATCGCGCGCGGCCTGCGGCAGCGGGGAGTGGACCTGGCCGTCTGGGACCTGTCGGCGACCCCCGAAGCCGTCATCGAGGCCGAGGTGGAGGCCTTCGCGCCCTCCCTGGTCCACGCTTTCCATGCGTATCGGGCGGGCCCGCTGGCCCTGCGCCTGGCCCGCCGCCGGGAGCTGCCGCTCATCGTCACGCTCACGGGGACCGACGCCAATCACGACCTCTTCGATCCCGAGCGCGCGCCGGTCGTGCGGCGGGTGCTGGAGGGCGCCGCGTTCCTGGTCGTCTTTCACCAGTCCATCGGCGAGCGCATCGCCGGAGCGCTCCCCGACCTGCGCGGCCGCATCGTGACGATTGCCCAGTCCGCGCTGCTGACGGCCGGCGAGCCCTTCGATCTAGGGGCGCTCTGGGCGCTGCCGGCGCGGCGCGCGCTGTTCGTGTTTCCGGCCGGTGTCCGGATGGTGAAAAATCCCCGCTTGCCGCTGGTGCCGCTCGGGCGGCTGGTGGCGCGCCGGCCGGAGGTGCGCCTGCTGTATGCTGGGCCCGTGCTCGATCCCGATGAGGGTGAGGCGCTGCTCCAGGCGCTCGACCGTCTGCCCTGGGCGTGCTATGTCGGCACGGTGCCCCACGCCCAGATGGGGTCGCTGCTCGCCCAGGCCGACATCGTCCTCAATTGCTCGGTTTCCGAAGGCGGAATGGCCAACTCCGTTCTCGAAGCCCTGGCGATGGGCCGCGCCGTCCTCGCCTCCGACGTCGAAGGCAACCGATCGCTGGTCGAGGAGGGTGTCACCGGCCTCCTCTTCCGCGATGCGCGCGACTTCGAGCGGCAGGCCGAGCGGCTCGCTGGCGATCCCGCGTTGCGGGATCGCCTCGGCGCGGCGGGACGGGCGCGCGTGCGCGCGCTGTACCCGCCCGAGCGCGAGATCGACGGGTATCTCGGCGTCTACCGGCGCCTGGTTCCGGTTCCCTCGGTGTGAGCTCCCGGCTGGCGGCGTTCCTCAACCCACGCAGCGTGGCGCTCGTCGGCTGTCCGAGCGACCTCACGCGCCCGGGCGCTCGGCCGCTCCTCTATCTGCAGAAGCACGGCTACCCGGGTCAGGTCTACCCGGTGAACCCGCGGCACGCCGAGATCGGGGGGCTCCGCGCCTATCCGTCCCTGGCCGATCTGCCCGAGCGTCCCGACGCGGTGTGGATCGGCGTGCCGGGCGGCGATGTGCCGGCGGTTCTCGAGGAGGCCGCCCGGCTCAAGATCCCGAACGCCGTCATCCTTACCGCCGGCTTCGGCGAGACCGACGCGGCGGGGAGGGCGCGGCAGGAGGCACTGCGGGCCATCGCGGACGCGGCGGGGATGACCGTACTCGGGCCCAACATGCTGGGGTTCATCAACTGCTGGGACCGCGTGCCGCTGACGTTCTCGCCGGCCGGCGGCATCGATCGCCTCATCCCGGGCGCGCTGGGGATCGCCTCCCAGAGCGGCGCGCTCGGCGGCGTCGTCGTCAACCGCGCATTCGACCGGATGATCGGCGTGAGCGCCATGGTCTCCACCGGCAACGAGATCGGCATCACGGTGTCCGAGTGTCTGGAGTACTTCGCCGAGGATCCGCGGACACGGGCGGTCGCGCTCGTGGCCGAAGGCATCCGCGACGGCGAGCGGTTCAAAGCAGCGGCGGCCCGGCTTCTGGAGACGGGCAAACCGCTGGTGGCGCTGAAGCTCGGCCGCTCGAGCACGGGCCGTCGCAACGCACTGACCCATACGGGAGCGCTGGCCGGCTCGCACGAGGCCTGGCGCGCCGTGGCGCGCCAGCTCGGGATCGTCGACGTCGAGACCTTCGAGGAGCTGGTGGAGGTCGCGGGCTTCCTCTGCCGGGAGCGACGGAGCCCGCGCCGCGGCGTGGGCGTGCTGACCACCTCCGGGGGCGCGTCCATCATGACGGCGGATCAGTTGGAAGCGCGCGGCCTGGCGCTGCCGCGGCTGAGCGCGTCGACCGGGCAGGCGCTGGCCGCGCTCCTGCCGGAGCACGCCGTGACCCGCGACAATCCGGTCGACGTCACGGCGGGGCTCAGCGAGGCCCTCTTCGAGCAGGTGCTGGCCACGGTGGTGGGCGACGAGCGCATCGACGTCGTCCTGACCGCGGTCACCGGCGCCCGCGGTGTCGAGCGGGCCCGAAACGTCGCGCGCGTCGCACATGTCGCCGACAAGCCGGTCGTGGTCTGCTGGCTCGGCGGCAGCCTCACCGACGCCGGCGTCTCCGTGCTCGACAGGGAGGGCGTGGCCTGCTTCAGGAATCCCAGGACCGCCGCGCTGGCCCTGGCCGCCGCCCGCGACTTCGCCGCTGCGCAGAGTGCCCGGGCGCGCCCGAACGCGCGGCGGGCGACGCCGGAGCGCGCGCGCGTACGACCGCCGGCCGGCCGGCCGGGGCCCCTGCCTTACGCGGAGGCCGCGGCGCTGGCCCGCCGGGCGGGAATCCCGCTGGCGCCCGAGGCGCTCGTGGCCACGCCGGCGGCGGCGGCCAGAGCCGCGCGCCGTCTGGGCTTCCCGGTCGTCCTGAAGGTCGTGGCCCGTGACCTGCCGCACAAGACCGACGCCGGCGCGCTGGTGCTCAACCTCCGTACGGCAGACGAGGTGAGCCGGGCGGCGCGGCGCTTGCTGACCACGGCGCGACGGTACCGGGTCGAAGGGCTACTCGTTCAGCGGATGGTCGGCGGCGTCGAGGTGCTGGCGGGCGTTACCCGCGACCCGACCTTCGGGCCGCTGCTCGTCGTCGGCGCCGGCGGCGTGCAGGCGGGGCTCCTCGGAGATACGACTGCGCGGCCACTGCCGGTCACGCGCGGCGAGATCCGGACGATGCTGGGGGAGGTCCGCTCGCTCGATGTGCTGCGTGGCTTTCGGGGCGCGCCGGCCGCCGACGTGCCGGCGCTGGTCGCCGCCGTCGCCGGCGTCGCCCGGCTGGCCGGTGCGCTGGGTGAGCGTCTGCAGGCGCTCGACGTGAACCCGATCGTCGTCAGCGCTCGGGGCCGGGGCGCCTGGGCGGTCGATCTGCTGGTCGAAACGCGGGCAGAGGCGGTCCGGTGACGTGACGCCACCGGGACTTGGCAGTCGCCTTGCTTATTCCTAGAAGAGTCGCCCCGCTTGTGCCTAGAATCGAGTGAGGTCGGGCAGCGGCAGAAGAGGAGGCCTCGATGACGCAGGAGGCTCGGGTCCAGGAGTTCGTCTCCGCCTTCAACGCGCTGCGCGTGGAAGTCGAAAAGGTCATCGTCGGCCAGCGCGAGATCGTCACCCACGTCCTCATCGGCATGTTCGCCGGCGGCCACGTGCTCCTGGAGGGCGTACCCGGGCTGGGCAAGACGCTGCTGATCAAGACGCTGGCCGAGGGCTTGGAGTTCTCCTTCTCACGGGTCCAGTTCACGCCCGATCTGATGCCGGCCGACATCATCGGCACGAACATCATCGTGGAGGACGCCGCGGGCCGGAAGCACTTCCAGTTCCAGCAAGGGCCCATCTTCGCCCACATCCTGCTGGCCGACGAGATCAACCGGGCGACGCCCAAGACCCAGTCGGCCCTGCTGGAGGGGATGCAGGAGGGCTACGTGACGGTGGGCGGGGCCTCGCGCCCGCTGCCGTCGCCGTTCTTCGTGCTGGCTACTCAGAACCCCATCGAGATGGAAGGCACGTACCCATTGCCGGAGGCGCAGCTCGACCGCTTCATCTTCAAGCTGCGCGTCCGCTACCCGGCGCTGGAGGAGCTGAACGCCATCATCGACCGCACGACCCAGGCGCGCCACGTCAGCGTCGACCGGGTCATGACCGGCCCCAACGTGCTCGCCTACCGTGAGCTGGTCCGCGAGGTCCCCATCGCCTCCCACGTGCGTGATCTCGCCTCGGCCGTCGTCATGGCGACCCACCCGGAGTGGGAGCGTGCGCCGGAAGCCGCGCGCCGCTTCGTGCGCTACGGCGCCAGCCCGCGCGGCGCTCAGGCGTTGGTGCTGGGCGCGAAGGTGCGGGCGCTCGCTGAAGGACGCTACAACGTGAGCGTCGAGGATCTGAAGGCTATGGCGGCCCCGGCGCTCCGCCACCGCATCATCCTGAACTTCGAGGGCGAGGCCGAGGCCGTGGACGTCGACGCGCTCGTCGGCGACATCGTGGAGAGCGTCGAGCACCAGATCGCTCAGGACAAGGAACCCTTCCTGCGCTGAGCGCAGGAGCCGGAGGGCATGATGCCGGACGGGTCCAGACCCTATCCCGACGCGCTCGAAGGTCTCGTGCGGCGCATCACGGCGCAGGTGCGCTGGCGCCGGGCGGAGCATTACGCCCTGCGGGGCGCCTTCTACGGCGCCGTCGCCGGCGTCGTCGCGCTCGTCCTCAAGGTCGCGTTCGGCGCCTGGGCGGTGGTCGCGGCGGGCGCGCTCGTGCCCCTGGGCCTGGCTGGCGGCGCCGTGTGGGGCCTGGCCAGGCGCGTGTCGCCGACGGAGGCCGCGCGGCTGGCCGACCGCGCCTTCGGGCTTCAGGATCGCGTGGCGACGGCGCTCGAATGGTCGAATCATCCCGACCGTACGCCGCTGGTCGCCGCGCTCGTCGCCGACGCGACCGCCCGCGTCGGCGCGCTCCCGCCACGGCAGATCGTGCCGCGCGTGCTCCCGCGCGAGGTGCGGTGGCTGCCGGTGCCGGCGCTGGCCGCGCTCCTGCTCGCGGTGGGCCCGCCGCTGCCGCTGCCTGCGGGCCGCTTCCCCGATCTCTCGCCCCTGTCGGAATCGGAGGAGGCGACCGACCGCTCCGGTGGGGAGCTGATGCAGCAGGATCGGCGATCTCTGCCCAAGGACGCGCTCCGGAAGCCCGCGTTCGAGGAGCGCGACTTTGTCCAGCGGGCGGGGACGGGCGGCGCCGCCACGGCGGGTGACCTCAGCGCCATCTTCAAGGACACATCGCTGGCCACGCAGCGTCCGGACTTCAATAGCTTCCTGAAAAAGGGCGACGAGCGCCTGCGGCTGCTCGAGCAGGTCGACCGTCTGCCCGATCTCCAGTCGGACTTCACCGCGAGCCAGTACAAGATGGTCTTCCGGAAGTCGAAGGCGCTCAGCGGGGGCCTCCGGCCCGACCAGATCTCGCCCCAGAAGCTTCGCGAGCTGCTCGAGGAGATGGAGCGGCTGGGGCGCAAGGGCGGGGGCAGCTGGGGCGCGGACGCCGCCGAGGGCATGGAAGCGCTGGAGTACGGACAACAAGATAGGGCGATGGAGGCGATGGAACGGGCACTGAACAAGCTGCGCGCGATGGAAGAGGCGCAACGGTCGGGCAAGGGGCTGCGGGGCGGGCGCGAGAGCGAGCGCGGCGGGCGCGGCGAGCGCAGCCGCGGTCGGGGCAGCAGCGGCGCCGACGAGCAGGACTTCGGCGAGGGCGAGGGTCTGCTGCCCGGCAAGGGCAAGAGCCCCTCCGCCAAGGGAGAGGCGAGCCAGCGGCTGCGGGGCAACCCCTACGACGTCGGGGTCGAGGGCGAGGCCCGTCGGGGTCGCAAGGAGGGCTACGACACCAACATGACGGGCCAGGGGGGGAAGATGCCCTCGCGGCTGACCTATATGGGCGTCATCGGACAGTATCGCAAGGCGATGGAGGACGCGCTGGCTCGGGAGCAGGTGCCGCGCGACTATCACGAACAGATCAAGGACTACTTCCAGGCCCTCGACGAGCGCTGAGAGCCGTGACGACGGCGACCCACCACGGCTTCTTCACTCCCGACTTCCTCGCGCAACTCGAGCGCCTGTCGGTCGCGTCACGCCGGACGTTCCGGGGGCGGGTGAAGGGCGAGCGCCGCAGTCCGCGCAAGGGCCAGAGCGTGGAGTTCTCGGATTATCGACCCTACGGGGTCGGCGACGACCTCCGCTACGTCGACTGGAACATCTATGCCCGGCTGGACCGCCTGCACGTCAAACTCTTCGTCGACGAGGAGGACCTGTGTCTGCACCTGCTCGTCGACGCGTCGAACTCCATGGGCTTCGGCCAGCCCACGAAGCTCGCCTACGCCGGCCGCCTGGCCGCCGCCATCGGCTTCGTCGGCCTGGTGAACCTCGAGCGCGTGGGCGTCGGCGTGCTGCGGGAGAAGGTGAGCGAGGGGTGGCCCCCGGTGCGCGGCCGCAACCAGTTCGTGGCGCTGGTGGACTTCCTGGCCTCTCTGAAGCCGGGCGGTGCCACCAGCCTCAACGAGGGGCTGGCCAACTATGCGATGCGGGCGCGCGAGCCGGGGCTGGTCGTCCTCGTCTCCGATCTCCTCGACCCCAACGGCTTCGAAACCGGCGTCCGCGTGCTGCTCGAGCGGCGCTTCGAGGTGCATGTCGTCCACCTGCTGGCCGCCGAGGAGCTGAACCCCACCCTCGGCGGCGACCTCCGCCTGCACGACAGCGAGACCGGCGAGGTCCGCGAGCTGACGGTGGACGGCGACGCGCTGCGCGCTTATCGCCAGCGGCTCCACGCGTTCCTGGAGCGCGTGGAGGCTTTCTGCCGCACGCAGGAGATCGGCTACCGCCGGGTGAGCACGGACACACCCTTCGAGGAGTTCGTGCTGTCCCACCTGCGCGGGCTGGTCCTGGCATGAGGAACCGGGCATGAGCTTTCTCTCGCCGCTGGCGTTCGCGATCTTCGCGCTCTCGCTCCCGCTGGTCCTGCTCTATTTCCTGAAGGTCCGGCGACGCCAGCAGACGGTGCCGAGCCTGCTGCTGTGGGATCCGTCGCTCCGCGATCGGGAGGCCTCGGCCTTCTTCCAGCGGTTGCAGCGCGACCCGCTCCTGATCTTGCAGATCCTGGCCCTGCTCGCGCTCACACTGGCGCTGGCGCGCCCGGCGGTGACCGTGATGGGCCAGGGCGCGCGCAAGGTCGTCGTCGTCCTGGACACCTCGGCCTCGATGAAGGCCCGCGACGTCGGCTCGTCGCGCTTCGCCGTTGCCCGCTCGCAGGCCGCTGCCCTGGTCGGCCGGCTCGGCGAGGGCGCGGAGGTGATGGTGATCGAAACGGGCGTGCATCCCCGGGTGCTGGCCCCGCTCTCCCGCGAGCGCGAGCGCGCGGTGGCGGCCATCCGCGCCGCCCAACCGCGCGATCTGCCCCACCGGGTGTCCGAGGCGGTGCGGACCGCGCGCGCGCTGGTGGGGGCAGACCCCCGCGCGGCGATCTACGTCTTCACCGACGGCGCCTTCACCCTTCCGGCGACCCCGGAGATAGCCGATCCCCGGCTGCGCTGGGTCGGCGTCGGGCAGGGCGGACGGAACGTGGGGATCACCAACCTGGCGGTCCGCAAGAGCTACTACGGCTCCTACGACTACCAGGCCTTCGCCTCCTTCGTGAACTACTCGGCGCAGACGCAGACGTTCACGTTCACGCTCGAGATCGACGGCACCCCGATCGCCGAGAAGCCTCTGACCCTCGAGCCCAACGTCCGGCGCGCCGTGGTCCTGCCCTTCAGCCACACCGGCGGGGGCACGGTCAAGGCGAGTGTCGATCTCCGGGACGACCTGGCGACCGACAACGTCGCCTACGCCGTCCTGCCGCCCCCGCGAAAGATCCAGGTGCTGCTCGTGAGTCAGGGCAACCTGTTCCTCGAGAAGGTCCTCAGGACGGATCCGCAGGTGGCGCTCGAGGTGCAGACCCCGGAACAGTACCAGGGCGGCATGGGGGAGGCGGACGTCGTCGTGCTCGACTCGGTGACGCCGCCCCGCGTCGGGGCCGGGCGGTTCATCTTCGTCAACACGGTGCCGCCGGACGTCCCCCTGGAGGCGCTAGGCCGGATCGAGCGCCCCGTGATCATGGACTGGGACCGCGCCCATCCCGTGATGCGCCACGTCGAGCTCGCCAAGGTCGTGATCGAGGACGCCCTCCGCGTCCGGCCGCTCGCCGCCGGCCGGCCGCTCGTCGAGGCGATGGGCGGCCCGCTCATCTATGCCCTGGAGGAGCCCGACCGGAAGGCGATCTTCTTCGGCTTCGACCTCTTCAAGACGGACTTTCCGCTGCGGGTCGCCTTCCCCCTGATCCTCTCGAACGGCCTCCGCTGGCTGCATCCGGCCGGGCTCGACCAGTCGAGCCTCCAGCTGGCGGTCGGCCAGCCGATCCTCCTGCCGGTGGCGCACGGGGTGAGCGAGGTCACGGTGACGACGCCGGGCGGGCGCCGCGTGAAGGCGCACGTCACGCGCGGCGTGGTGAGCTTCACCGAGACGGACGAGGTGGGCGTCTACACGCTCGGCACGGCCCGGGGCGAGATGCGCGTCGCCGTGAATCTGGCCGACGCCGAGGAGTCCAACATCGCGCCCCGGCCGCTGCCTGCGGCCTCCGGCCGAGACCCCGAGGCGGCCACGCCGATCCCCATCCAGCGCGAGCTGTGGCAGTTGTTCGTCCTGATCGCCGTCATCCTCCTGGTGATCGAGGGAGCCCTCTACTTGCGCCGGCAGACGGGGGGCCGCCTGGGGCTCCCCGGCGCCGCCGGCGACCGCTGGGCGCTGGCGCTCCGCGGCGCGCTCGTCATCGTTCTCTGCGCCACCTTCTTCAAGCCGACCCTGCCGCGCTGGGTGGACCGCCAGAACATCGTCTTCCTCCTCGACCACTCGGACAGCATCAGCCTGGCCGCGCGGGAGCGTGCCTGGCGGTTCGCGGGCGAGGCGGTGAAGTCGATGCGGGGCGGCGACCGCGCGAGCCTGATCGTCTTCGGCGAGGACGCCGTCGTCGATCAGGCGCTCGCCAACAAGCCGGCGTTGGATCGCCCGAAGGCGGAGGTCAGCCCCCGGGGGACGAATCTCTTCCAGGCGATCCAGCTCGCGCTGGCCACGCTGCCGCCCGGCCAGGCCAACCGCATCGTGATGCTCACCGACGGCCGCCAGACCACGGGCAACGCGCTGGCGGCGGCCCAGGCGGCCAAGGACGCCGGCGCCGACCTCTTTTTCGTGCCGGCGCCCCTGACCTTCGAGCAGGAAGTCGTGGCCGAGTCGCTGGTGCTCCCGCAGGAAGTGAAGTTCGGCGAGCCGTTCCATGCCAAGGTGGTGGCCTGGAGCCTCAAGGACACGCAGGCCCGGCTCAGCCTGTTCCGGAACGGCGAGTTCCTCGGCTCCCAGGTGGTTCGGCTCAACGCCGGCAAGAACGTCTTCAGCTACCGGCAGTCGCTGGACGCCAGCGGCATCCACGTTTACCAGGCCGCCCTGGAGGTCGACGGCGACACCATCGAGGACAACAACCGGGCCGTCGGCACCGTCGTCGTGCGGGGTCGACCCCAGGTATTGCTGGCCGACAAGGACCGGAGTCACGCGCAGTCGCTCGCTGCCGCGCTCCGTTCGCAGAACATCGAGGTGACGGTCGTCGATGCTGCGCAGATCCCCAAGGACGTGGGGGGTCTGCAGAAGTACGACGGCATCGTCCTCTCGAACGTCTCCTCGCTGAAGCTCGCCCGGGCCCAGATGGCGAACATCCGCGACTACGTCCGCGACTATGGCGGCGGCCTCATCATGGTCGGCGGCGAGGAGAGCTTCGGACTCGGCGGCTACTACCGCACGCCGATCGAGGAAGCCCTGCCGGTCACGATGGAGGTCAAGCAGAAGATCGAGATCCCGAGCCTCGCCGTCGTGCTCTCGATCGACCGGTCGGGCTCGATGGCGATGTCCACCGGGGACGAGAAGGTGACGAAGCTCGATCTCGCGAAGGAAGCGGCCCACCTCGTCGTCGACCTGCTCGACGAGCGCAACGAGGTCGGCGTGATGAGCTGGGACACGGAGTTCATCTGGGACGTGCCCGCGCGCCCGGCCAGGGACAAGGGCGCCATCCACCACGCCATCGCCACGATCAAGGCCGGCGGCGGCACGGACGGCTACCCGGCGCTCAAGGAGGCCTACGCGGTCCTGTTCGAGCGCCCGGCCCTGCTCAAGCACGTCATCTTCCTGAGCGACGGGCAGATGACCCGGGGCGACTTCACGGGGCTGCTGCGCCGCATGGCGAAGGACAAGATCACCGTCTCGACGGTGGCGATCGGCAAGGACGCCGATCTGCAGCTCATGGTGGACCTGGCCAAATGGGGTCGCGGCCGCTTCTACTACACGGAAGACTCGCAAACGATCCCGCGCATCTTCACCCTGGAGACCCAGCTCGCCTCCAAAGCCTCGCTGGTCGAGCAGCCGTTCAAGCCGCAGCTGACGGCGCCCGGCCACGAGGCCATGCAGGACATCGACTGGAAGGCGGTGCCGCCGCTCGGCGGCTATGTCGCCACGACGCTCAAGAGCACGGCCGATCTGGTGCTGATGAGCCACCAGGAGGATCCGATTCTGGCCACGTGGCGCTACGGGCTCGGCCGCACGGCCGCCTTCACCTCCGACGCCAAGGCCAAATGGGCCGTGCTCTGGCTCCGGTGGCGGGAGTTCAACAAGTTCTGGGCCCAGCTCACACGCTGGACGCTGCGCAGCGGCTCGCGCAGCGACACGGTCGCGCTCGTCGAGCGCCGCGATGGAGTGGGTGAGGTCCTGGTCGACGCCGTCGACGCCAAAGGCGACTTCATCAACTTCCTGGACACCCAGGTGGGGGTGGTCGCGCCCGCCCGGGATCGGACGGTCATCGATCTGGAGCAGGTGGCGCCCGGGCGGTACCGCGGGCGCTTCCCGGCCCCCCAGGAAGGCGTCTACCTGATCGGCATGGCCCAGCGCCGCAACGACCGCGTAGTCGGCTCACAGATCGCCGGCTTGGTGGTACCGTATGCTCAGGAGTTGCGTGATCTCGGGGTGGACGAAGCGGGGCTGCGGGAGCTGACGGAGCTCACGGGCGGCGGCCCCCTGGGTCAGCCGCGCGAAGCGTTTCTGAAGTCGCGGCGGCAATCGCGCATCGCGGTGGAGACCTGGCCGTGGCTGGTCGGCTTCGTCGCCGTCATGCTGGTTCCGGAGATCGCGCTGCGGCGGCTTGGCCCCGGAGCACTGCGCCGGATCGGCGCCGTCGGACGCTGGCGTCGGCGCAGCGCCGGCAGCCCCCGGGACACGACGGGAGGGACATGAGCCATGCCTGACCTTCGGCGAGGATGCCCGGTGGGGTCGACCGTCCTCGCGGTGGTTTTCACGCTGGCGCTGGCGGCACCGGCCACCGGCGCCGTCAAGCCGCGCGTCGTCCTCATCGCGCCCTTCGACGCGACGACGCTGGGTGCGGACGGGGAGTGGATCGGCTCCGGCGTCGCCGAAGCGCTCTCCCTGGGGCTGGCGCAGCATCCGGCGTTCATTCAGATCGATCGGGCGCGGCTGCGTCAGCTCGGCGAGCCCGAGGCGTGGGGCGAGGCGGTGGTGCTCCAGGCGGGACGCTCATTGCGGGCGGACGCCGCGCTCTTCGGGACGATCACCCTCAAGGGAACGGACCTGACGATCCAGCCCCGGCTGCTCGAGGTCAGAGCGGGCGGCGGGGAAGCGATTATGCTGGAGCCGCTGAACCTCCCCCAGGGCGAGCTGCTGGCGCGCCTGCCGGTACTCGTCGTCGCTTACGCCCGCACCATGAAGATGCCGCTCACCGACGCCGAGGTCGCCCGCATCGAGAAGGCGGCGCGGCTCACGCGCTCGCTGCGCGCGTTCGAGCTCTACGCCCGCAGCCAGCAGGCGGCGCGGCGCGGCGGGCAGGAAGGCAACGAGAGCGCCGCCGATCTGCTGTCCCGGGCGATCGAAGCGGATCCGAACTTCGTCGTCGCCCAGTACGCGCTGGGAACGGTCCACCAGGCGCTCGGCAACCGGTGGAAGGCCGCCGCGCAGTTCCGGGCCGCCACGCAGCTCGATCCCTCCTACCCCGAACCCTACAAGGCGCTCGGCGACCTGCTGCTGGCGGCGCCGCGGCGGCTGTTCGACCAGGCGGTGGAGGCCTACACCAAGGCGATCGAGCGGCGGCCGTTCTACGCCGACGCCCACGTCGGGCTGGGCGACGCATTGGCTGCCAAGGGTGACATCGACGGCGCCATCGCCGCCTATCAGAAGGCGCTGGCGTTCAACGCGGTGAACTCACGGGTCCATGTGAGCCTCGGCAAGATCTACTACGGCGAGAAAGGGCTCTATTATGAGGCGGTGAACGCCTACAAGCGAGCCATCGACCTCGACTCGCGCTCGGTGGAGGCACGCATGGGCCTGGGCGAGGTCTACGAGGACAAGGGACTCTACAAGGAGGCGATCGAGGAATACCGACGGGTCATCGAGGCCGAGCCGACGCACGCCGAAGCGCTCTACAACCTGGCGCTGGTGTACGAGAAGGTCGACCCGCGCGAGGCGATCGTGCAGTGGGAGCGCTACATCGCGTTGGCGTCGCAGCTGCCGGCGGCGAAGGACTGGGTGGACGTCGCCCGCCAGCACCTGCGCAAGCTCAAGAGCCAGATCAAGGACTAGTCAGGAGACGCTGGAGCTTCGCTCGGTCAAAGCCGACGACGGCCTGACCGTCCACGACGATCACCGGCACCGCCATCTGCCCGGTCAGCCTCACCAGCTCTTGCCTGGCCTCGGCGTTCTCCAGGACGTTGACATCTTGATAGGCGATGCCCTGGGACGAAAGAAACTCTTTCGCCGCGCGGCATGGCCCTCAAGTCGGGCTGGAGTAGACGACGACGGAGCGTGGGGCCATCTCGACCTCCTCAAATTTCGTCGGGGCGGGGCGGCCCGCCCCGTATGATGATCACATATTACGATGCCAGGGCCGGGACCGGCGTTGCCGCGGTGGCGGCCATCCAACGGGAGGACTGAGTGGAGGAGTTGAGGAAGGACCCGACCCGCGGGCGGTGGGTGCTGGTCCGGCCCCGGGCCAAACCGGGGCCGGAAGGCGCCTGTCCCTACTGTCCGGGCGCGGAGAGCGCGACGACGGAGATCGCCGCCTACCGCAACGACGGCTCCACGCCGAACGGCATGGGGTGGACGGTGCGCGTGGTGCCCGCCAGCGACCCCTACTTCCGGATCGAGCACGAGCTGATCCGCGAGGGCGTGGGCATGTTCGACATGATCACCCCCCGGGGCGCCGGCGAGCTGATCGTGGAGTCGCCGCGGCACGACGACACGCTGGTGTCGATGGATCCCGGCCAGATCGAGGCCGTACTCTGGATGTATCGGGACCGGCTGCTCGACCTCAAGAAGGACGGCCAGATCCGCGACATCCTCATTTCCCGTCACCACAAGAAGCCCGGTGTCAGCCCGCATCACCCGTACTCGCGCATCACCGCCATCCCCATCGTCTTCGACGAAACGCGCCGCGAGCTCAGGGAGGCCCGCGAGTACTACCAGTACAAGCGGCGCTGCCTCTACTGCGACATGCTGCGCCAGGAGATCGCCGCCGAAGAGCGCGTCGTGAAGCTCACCTCCGCCTTCATGGTGCTGATCCCCTACGCGGCCCTGGCCCCGCTCGAAACGTGGATCCTGCCGCGCCAGCATGGCTGCTCGTACGAGGAGGGGCTCACGCCCGAGACGGCCCCGGACCTCGCCCGGCTCCTGTCCCAGTATTTCCGGACGCTCGCCAAGAGCTTCGGCGATCCAGGCTACGAACTGGTCCTCCACAACGCGCCGAACCTCCGCTCGCGCATCCTCCAGGGGGAGTGGGCGACGATCCGGGACGACTACCACTGGCACTTCGAGGTCATCGTCCACCCGGAGCGGGCTAACCGGGTGGGGGGAATCTTCGTGAACGAAAGGCCCCCTGAGGCGACCGCCGCCGAGCTCCGCGAGGCGTGGGAGGGCCCCTAGGGAAGGGAAATCAATACCTTGACATGAGCCCGGGTCGGTGGCAGAATCCGACTGAAAAGGTCGCCGATAGAAACGATCGGGGATAGCGGGGGGCGGTCAGACCAGCATGCTGCGGTTCACCAAGCGGGCCGACTACGGCCTAATGGCGATTCACTACATCGTCGCCAACTCCCAGCTCGGCGCCGTAAGCGCGAAGCGGATCGCGGAGGAGTTCGGGATTCCGCCGGAGCTCCTGGCCAAGATCCTCCAGCGGCTCGCCAAGCAGCGGCTGATCGTGAGCCAGAACGGGCCCAAGGGTGGTTACGTGCTGGCTCGCCGGCCCACCGCGATCACGGTCGGCCAGGTCATTCGGGCCCTGGAGGGGCCCATCAGCATCGTGAGCTGCCTGGAGGACAGTGACTGCCCCCAGATCGAGCGCTGCAACCTGCGGCGCCCGGTGCAGAAGATCCAGGCGGCGATCAGTCAGATGCTGGACACGATGAGCCTCGCCGAGCTGGTCGGCGAGGACGTACCCGAGTTGCTGGCCATCAAGCGTTGAAAGCGTAAGGAGACCGAGTCGATGGCTGTGAAGTTCCCGATCTTCTTGGACGCGCAGTCGACCACGCCGTGCGACCCGCGGGTCGTCGAGGCCATGCTGCCGTACTTCACGGAGAAGTTCGGGCATCCGGCGAGCCGCAACCATCCCTTCGGCTGGGAAGCGGAGGCCGCCTGCGACGCGGCCCGGGCGAAGATCGCCAAGCTGGTTGGCGCCCGGGATCCCAAGGAGGTCATCTTCACCTCTGGCGGCACGGAGTCGATCAACCTGGCGCTCAAGGGCGTCGCCGAGATGTACCGGGAGAAGGGCAACCACATCGTCACCACGGTGATCGAGCAACGGGCCGGCCTCGACACCTGCAAGCGGCTCGAGCGGCAGCGGTTCGAGGTGTCCTACGTGCCGGTGCAGGCCAGCGGGCTCGTCGACGTGGACGACATCCGGAAGGCGCTGACGGACAAGACGATCCTCATTTCGGTCATGTTCGCCAACAACGAGATCGGGACTATCCAGGACATCGCCGCGATCGGCCGGCTGGCCAAGGAAAAGGGCATCATCTTCCACACCGACGCCACCCAGGCGGCCGGCAAGACGCCGATCAATGTCGAGGCGATGGGCATCGATCTCCTGTCGTGCACCGCGCATCTCATGTACGGGCCCAAGGGCGTGGGCGCTCTCTACGTGCGGCGCAAGGCGCCCCGGGTGCGCCTCGCGGCCATGATCGACGGCGGTGGCCACGAGCGCGGCATGCGGTCGGGAACGCTGCCGGTGCCGCTGATCGTCGGGTTCGGCCGGGCGGCCGAGATCTGCGCGGAGGTCATGCCGGAGGAACGCGCGCGGCTGGCCAAGCTGCGGGACAAACTGCAAGACATGATCCTCTCCAACGTCGACGAGGCCTATCTCAACGGAGACCCCGAGCGTCGGCTGTCCCAGAACCTGAACATCTCGTTCGCCTACGTGGAGGGCGAGTCGGTGCTGATGGGGCTCAACAAGGAGACGGCGCTGTCATCCGGCTCGGCCTGCACGTCGGCGACGCTGGAGCCGTCCTACGTGATTGCCGCGCTGGGGGCCAGCGCGGAGCTGGCCCACTCGTCCATCCGGTTCAGCCTGCACCGGTTCAACACCGAGGAGGAGATCGACTTCGTGGGCCGGCGGACGATCGAGGTCGTCAAGCGGCTGCGGGACATGTCGCCGCTCTACGAGCTGGCGAAAGAGGGCGTGGACATCAAGTCCATCCAGTGGAAGGCTGAGTGAAGGGGGACCGCGATGGCCTATAGCGAGAAGGTTGTCGATCATTACAACAACCCGCGCAATGTCGGGTCGTTCGCGAAGGACATCCCGGGCGTGGGGACGGGGCTCGTGGGCGCGCCGGAATGCGGCGACGTCATGAAGCTGCAGATCAAGGTCAACCTCGAGACGGGTGTCATCGAGGACGCGAAGTTCAAGACCTTCGGCTGCGGGAGTGCCATCGCTTCGTCGAGCCTGGCCACCGAGTGGCTCAAGGGCAAGACGGTGGACGACGCGGCCAAGATCAAGAACACCGACATCGTCAACGAGCTGAAACTGCCGCCGGTCAAGATCCATTGCTCGGTGCTGGCCGAGGACGCGATCAAGGCCGCGCTGGCGGACTACAGGACCCGGTACGTCGCGCGCGCCGAAGCGGGCGTGAAATAAGGGATCGGGGGAGGGAAGAGTTCCATGGCGCTGTCACTGTCGGAGGCGGCCGTCCAGCAGGTGAAAGAGCTCAAGCGGGCCCAGAACCTGCCCGATAACGTCTTCCTGCGCATGGGGGTGAAGGGCGGGGGGTGCTCCGGGATGTCGTACTCCCTCGAGTTCGACACCGAGATGGGACCCCACGACCGGGAGCTCGAGATCGACGGCATCAAGGTCGTGTGCGACAAGAAGAGCTATCTCTACCTGACCGGCACGATGCTTGACTACGTTCAGCAAGGACTGACGGGCGGCTTCACGTTCGTCAATCCGAACGCGAAGTCGACCTGTGGCTGTGGGACGTCGTTCTCGGCATAGTCGGGCCGCGCGAGCAACGAAGAACGGGCCCGGCGGTGGGCCCGTTTTCATTTGTCGCAGTGCGAGCCCCAGGACGGCCGCGGCGCTGGGCGAGCCGCAGGGCGGCCAGGGGCTGGTGCTCCTGCGCCTGAGGCGAGCGGATCCAGAGCCCCGCGCGTCCGAGGCGAGCCCTAAGAGGGGCGCGGGCGCCCGGGCTGTCGCCACGCCCGCGCCGGAGGTGGGATGAGCTACTTCGAAGTGTTCGGGTTGCCGCGTCGGCTGGGCATCGACGTGGCGGAGCTGCAGCGGCAGTTCTACGAGCTGTCGCGGCGCTACCACCCCGACTTCCACGCGGGCGCCCCACCCGACGAGCAGGCTAGCGCGCTGGACGCGTCCGCGCGGCTGAACGCCGCCTACCGGACGCTGCGGGACCCCGTCGCGCGGATCGAGTACCTCGTCCGCCTGGAGGAGGGACGGGAGACGAAGGAAGGGGCGGCGGTCAAAGCCCAGGCGTCGCCCGCGCTGCTCGAGGAGATGTTCGAGATCCAGGAGGCCCTGGCCCAGGCCAAGGCCGGCGGGCTCGACGACGGTACGCGGGCGACACTCCGGACCCAGCGCGAGCGCCTGGGCGCCCGCCGGCAGGAGGAGGAGGCGCGGCTCACCGGCCCACTCAGCGCGGCGTGGGACCGCGCGCCGGCCGAGGAGCGGCCGAAGCTCCTGGCGGCGTTCAAGGAGGGGCTGGCCACACGCGCCTATCTGCTGACCGTCATCGACGACCTGACCGGGGCGCTCGGCGAGGGCGAGGATACCAGGAGCCATGTCGCGCATCATCGGCATTGACCTCGGCACCACCAATAGCCTCGTCGGCTACGTCGACGAGAAGGCGGGACTGCCGCGCGTGATCCCCGACGCCGAGGGGAAGACGCTTCTGCCCTCGGTGGTGAGCTTTACGCCCGGCGGCATCCTGGTGGGCGAGGCTGCCAAGCGACAGCTCGTGCGGCGCCCGGGCTCGACCGTGTACTCGGTCAAGCGGTTCATGGGACGCGGGTACGAGGACGTGAAGGACGAGCTGTGCTACTTCCCCTTCCGCGTGTGCGAGGGTGAAGGCATCGTGCGACTTCAGATTAACGACCGCGAGGTGACGCCGCCGGAAGTCTCCGCGATCATCTTGAAATCGCTGCGCGAGCGCGCCGAGGCGTACTTCGGTGAGCCCGTGGAGAAGGCCGTCATCACGGTCCCCGCCTACTTCAACGACAGCCAGCGCCAGGCCACGCGGGATGCCGGGCGCATCGCCGGTCTCGACGTCGTGCGCATCGTGAACGAGCCGACGGCGGCGTCGCTGGCGTACGGCCTCCAGAAGCTCCACGAAGGCGTGATCGCGGTCTACGATCTCGGCGGCGGGACGTTCGACATCTCCATTCTCCGCGTGCACGCCGGCATCTTCGAGGTACTCGCGACCAACGGCAATACCCACCTCGGCGGAGACGACTTCGACCGGGCCATCGTGCTGTGGCTGCTCGACGACGTCCGCGAGCGCCACGGCGTGTACCTCGGTCGAGACGCCGAGGCCATGCAGGAGCTACGGCTGGCGGCGGAGGCCGCCAAGATCCGGCTCTCCACCGTGGACCGCACGCGTCTCACCATCCCGTTCGAGGCGTTCACCTATCACCGTGACATCGCGCGCGCGGATCTCGAGCGACTGATCGGACCGCTGGTCGAGCGGACCCTCGGCCCGTGCCGCTCGGCGCTGGCCGACACCGGCCTCGCGGCGTCGGACATCGAGCATGTGGTCCTGGTAGGGGGCTCGACGCGCGTCCCGCTCGTGCGACGGAAAGTGGAAGCGCTGTTCGGCAAGACGCCGCACAGCCAGCTCAATCCCGACGAGGTCGTTGCGCTGGGCGCGGCCGTGCAGGCCCAGATCCTGGCCGGGGGCATCACCGACATGTTGTTGCTGGACGTCACGCCGCTCTCGCTGGGGATCGAGACGCTGGGCGGGATCGTCAGCATCTTGATCCCCCGCAACACGACGATCCCCACCAGCGCGCGCGAGATGTTCACGACCTCGGTCGACGGGCAGACGGTCGTCGACATGCACGTGCTGCAGGGCGAGCGGGAGCTCGCCAAGGACTGCCGCTCGCTGGCGCGTTTCGAGCTGCGCGGCATCGACCCCATGCCGGCGGGGATGCCGAAGATCGAGGTGGCCTTCCTCATCGACGCTAACGGCATCCTGCAGGTCACGGCCAAGGAGCTGCGGACCGGGAAGGCCGCGGCCATCGAGGTGCGCCCGACCTACGGTCTCAGCGACACCGACGTGGAGCGGATGGTCGAGGAATCGTTCGAGTACGCCGAGGCGGACGTCGAGGCGCGTATGCTCATCGAGGTGCGCAACGAGGCGGACACGGTGATGACCCACGTCCGCCGTGCGCTCGGGCAGGGCGGCTCATTGGTCGCTCCCGACGAGCGTCAGCGGATCGAAGCCGCGCTCGCCGAGCTCGAGCACGCGCGCGACACCGAAGACCGTGATCGGATCCGGGACAAGACGACCGAACTGAACCGGGTCACCGAGCATCTCGCCGAGCTGATGATGGACACGGCGCTCCGTGGCGCGCTGGAAAGCCGGCGTGCCGCAGAGCTGATGGAGCCGAAGTAATGGCAGTGCACAGGGTGACGTTTCTTCCGCTCAACAAGACCGTCGAGGTGGACGACGAGAAGTATCCGCTCGCCGATCACGGCAAGCCCGGCTCGCTCCTCGATATCGCGCTTGCGCATGGGATCCACCTCGAGCACAACTGCGGCGGCAGCTGCGCGTGCACGACGTGTCACGTCGTCGTCAAGGAGGGCGAGGCGAACCTGTCGAAGATGGAGGGCGACGAGGAGGACCGACTGGACATGGCCGAGGGCCTCACGATCCACTCGCGCCTGGGCTGCCAGTGCGTGGTGCAGGGCGACGTCGTGGTGGCGATTCCGGAATGACGATCACGTGGCGGGACGCCGAAGACATCGGGATCGCCCTGATGGAGAAGTATCCGGAGATCGATCCGCTGACCGTCCGCTTCACCGACCTGCACCGCCTCGTCACGGAGCTGGCGGGGTTCACGGACGATCCCAAGGCCTCCAATGAGAAGATCCTGGAGGCCATCCAGATGGCCTGGCTCGACGAGTACCGCAACCGATGATCGGTCACGCGGAGAGGCAGGCGCTACCAGGCGACCACGCGGTCGGCGTCGAAGATCCGTTCGAGGAGCTCGTCGTAGCTCCAGTCGGCTGGAACGCGGTGGATGCCGACGCCGGCGGGCAGAGGCGGCGGGCCGCTGGCACCGGCGAGGAGCGCGACGGCGACCTCGTCGCCGGCCTCGACGTCCCGGCGGATCACCGCGGCGGCCAGCGACGCGTTCTCGCGAGGCAGGAGATGGAGGACCCGCGCCATCAGAAGACGAGGGACCGCCGCGCCGCGCGGAGCAGGCCGGCGATCTCCTCGACGGTGACGGGCCTGATCTCGTGGCCCTCTTCGTTCCAGTCCGCCCCAGGGGGGATGGCCGAGGTCTCCACGTGGAACGGTACGCCGAGCGCGCGGAGGGTGGCCCGGAACTTGGCGATGTCATCGCCGTCCACCAATTCGTCGGTATCGGCGGCGAGCAGGTGCGCGGCGCCGCCGGTGAGCACGAACGTCACGGGATTCTCGCCGGCCACGATGCCGATGCCGATGCGCATGGCCTCGAAGGCGCGGTGGGACGTACGCGGATCGGCCGAGATGATGACGACGACGGGAGCCGGTTCGCTCAATGGCGCGGTGAGC
>DASYUQ010000201.1 GCA_036001065.1 Candidatus Methylomirabilota bacterium | reverse complement strand
ATGGTGCGGTATCACGACGAGGAGTGGGGTGTGCCGGTGCACGACGACCGGCGGCTCTTCGAGTTCCTCGTCCTGGAGGGCGCCCAGGCGGGGCTGAGCTGGGCGACGATTCTCCGGAAGCGTGAGGCCTACCGCCGGGCCTTCGATCGCTTCGACCCGAAGAAGATCGCGCGCTACCCGAAGCCGGCGGTGCGCCGCCTCCTGGGGGACGCCGGGATCGTCCGCAACCGCGCCAAGATCGAGGCGGCGATCGCCAACGCCCGCGCCCTCCTGGCCGTCCAGCGCGAGTTCGGCAGCTTCGACGCCTACGTCTGGCGGTTCGCCGGCGGCCAGCCCGGGCCGAGCGCCTGGAAGTCCCCGGCCGAGCTTCCGGCCGAGACCGAGGCGTCGCGGGCGCTGAGCCGGGATCTCAAGCGGCGCGGCTTCCGGTTCGTGGGGCCCACGATCTGCTACGCCTTCATGCAGGCCGTGGGCATGGTCAACGACCACACCGTCAGCTGCTTCCGCTACCGGGAGCTCCTTCGAGGCTGAGCTCGGCGACGATGCTGGCGCCGGGAAGGCGCCGGAACACCTCGGGCGAGGTCTTGATCTTCGAGGACCGGCTCCCGCTGCCCAGGATGATCCAGTCGAGCCCCATGAGCGTGTCGTCCACGTAGATCGGCAGGCCCGGCGGGAGCGCGAACACGGTGACGCCGCCGATCATCATGCCGGTGAGAGTCCTGGTCTCCTCCGCCGACGCGAACGAGAGCTTGGAGACGTTCATGAGCCGCCGCACGGCGTGGTTGACGTCCAGCCGGCGCGTCGCCTTCACCACGCAGGCGCTGTACTGCCGGGGCTCCTTCTTGGAGGCGACGATGATCGTGTTGCCGGCGCGGTCGAGCGGCCTCTCGTACTTCTGGCAGAAGGCGGCGGTGTCGGCGTAGGCCGGATCGATCGGGAGCAGCTCGTAGGGGACGCCGAGGCCGTCGAGGACCTGCACGACCCGTCGCTCGATGTCGCCGCCGTGGCTCACGAGTCCCGTAGTATATACTCGCGACCATGCTGGACCGCCGCGTGATCCGCACCATGTGTCCGATGAACTGCCACCCGACACTCTGCGGCATGCTGGTCGAGGTCGAGCAGGGGCGCCTCGTCGGAGTCACCGGCGACCGCGACAATCCCGACAGCCAGGGGTTCCTGTGCATCCGTGGTCAGGCCTCCCGCGAGATCATCGATAATCCCCGGCGGCTGCTGCACCCGCTGGTCCGCGGGCGACGCACGGATGACTGGCGCCGGGCGACCTGGGACGAGGCGCTCGACCTGATCGTCACGAAGATGCGGGCCGTGGGCCGGGAGGCGGTGGGGACCTGGTCGGGTCACGGGCTCTTGGCCAACAACTACGGCACCCGGATCAACTCGGAACTGCTCCGCCGCTTCGCGAACCTCTACGGGTGCCAGTGGTGGAGTGGGACGATCATCTGCTGGGGCCTGGGCGCGTTCGGGGCCGGGCTCACCGGCGTCCTCGAGGTCCATACCAAGGAGGACATGGGCGCGCACTCCGCCTTCATCGTGCTGTGGGGGGCGAACCTGGCCTCCCAGCCCAACACCGCGCGCCACCTCACGGCGGCCCGGCGCCGCGGCGCCCACGTCGTCGCCATCGACGTGCGCGAGACCGAAGCCACCGCGCAGGCGGACGAGATGTTCCTCGTGCGCCCCGGGACCGACGCGGCGCTCGCGCTCGCGATGATGCACGTGATCATCGGGGACAAGCTGTACGACCGCCAGTTCGTCGCCGGCCACACCGTCGGCTTCGACGAGCTGAGAGCTCACGTCGCCGAGCACTCTCCGACCTGGGCCGCGCGCGTCACGGGTATCCCGGCCGACCGCATCGCCGCGCTGGCGCGGCGCTACGCGACCACCAGGCCCGCCATGATCGTGCTGGGCGGCAGCTCGATGCACAAAGGCGCGAACGGCTGGCAGGGCGGCCGCGCGGTCGGCTGCCTGCCCGCGCTCACCGGCAATGTGGGGGTGCCGGGCGGTGGCCTGGGGCCGCGCCACGGCGCGTCCGTTCACGGCCAGGCGTTGCGGAGCATCGCGGTCCTCGACCGGCGTCCGCCCGGAGACTACGTGCCGAACCAGATGGCGCGCATGACCGAGGCGCTCCTCGAGCGGCGCGTGCGCGCGCTCCTCCTGTTCGGGACCGACATGGTGTCCTCGTTCGCCGATGCCGCCGAGGTCGCCGAGGGGCTCGCCCGCACCGAGCTCTGCGTGAGCTACGACCTGTTCCTCAACGACACCGCGCGGCGCTTTGCCGACGTGGTCCTGCCCGCCACCGGCTGGCTGGAGGAGGTGGGCTGCAAGAGCACGAACACGCACCTCTATCTGATGCCGAAAGTCCTCGAGCCGCCGGGGCAGACGCGCTCGCTGACGTGGGTCCTCAGGGAGCTCGGGCAGCGGCTCGGCCTCAGCGAGTTCTTTCCGTGGCCATCCGAGGAGGGACCGATCGACGCGATCCTGGACCACCCCTCCACGGGTCACGCGACGGTCGCCGCACTCCGCGCCGAGGGCGGCATCCGCGCCCTGCGGATCTCGCCCGTCGCCTACCCGGATTTTCGGTTCGACACGCCCTCGGGCAAGATCGAGTTCTACTCCGAGCGGGCGCAGGCGCTCGGGCTCCCGCCGCTGCCGGTGTACGAGGACCTGCCCGCCTCGTCCTATCCGCTCGCGTTCCGCCAGGGGCGGACGCTGACGCAGTTCCACGGCTTCTACGAGCACGGGCGCGCCCTGCCCACCCTGGCCAAGGCCGATCCCGAGCCCTACCTCTGGATCGCGCCTTCGGACGCGGCGGCCCGTGGCGTGGGCGACGGCGCGCCGATCCGCCTCTACAACGAGCGGGGGGAGTTCCGGGCCCGCGCGCGGGTCACCGACAAGATCCCGGCGGGCACGGTGTGGATGCGGGACGGCTGGGAAGGCCTCAATCGGCTGACGTCCGGGCGTCCCTCGATTCCCGACCCCGCCGTCGATCTTTTCGCGTTCGGCGCGGGACAGGCAGCCTTCGACGCGATGATCGAGGTCGCGCCCGCCTGAGTTTCGCGCGACGCCCCCTCGTTCGCGGGCGAGAGACCGGGGCGATGAGGCTGCGCTGGCGGAGGTACCAGGTCTTGTAGATCACGTACGCTCGCGACACGCCCAGACGCGCGGCCATCTGGGCCGGCGTGCCGGCGCGGCGGAACGCGCGGAGGAACTCGTCGTCGGTGACGCGGCGTTTCTTGATCGGCCGCGGCCGGCGCGGCGTCGGCACCCTGACGCCCTGGCCACGGAAGATCCAGAGGATCTTGAGGACGAGCTGCCGCCTGATGCGCATCCGGCGGGCGATCTCGAGCGGCCAGAGCCCCTCGCGTCGAAGCGCGAGGATCCGTTGACGGTCGACCAGGCGGCGCCGCCGGTGGGGCGGGAGCAGACCCAGCGCCTGCAGTCGGCTGCGCGTCTGGTCGATGGAGAGCCCCGCTTTCCGCGCGATTCGCTTGGTGTCGAGGCCCTCTCTGGCCAGGCGCCGGAGGGTCCGGTCGTCGACTTTCCGGTAACGGCGGGGCTGCCAGCCACTGGCGTAGAGCTGCTTCTTGGCCGCGCCGTCTTTGAGGCGCGCCTCCGGGCGCCTGGCCAGGTCTTTCCGGCGCCGCGCGGCTCGGGCTTTGGCGAGGAGCTCGGCTGAGCCATGGGCACCGAGGTTGCGCTTGAGGGCCAGGCGCCGGAGGCGGGCGGCGGTGTCGGCCGCGACGAACGCTGTCTGGCGGTTGAAGCCCCACTTCTCCCGGTAATCGTCCAACGTCGTCCGGTGCCTGAGGCGGGCGTGGGTGCCGAGCGTCTTGCGCAGCTTCCCGCACTCGAGGCAAACGATGCCGTCCGGGCGGATGCTGTCCAGAAAGTGGGCGCGGTAGTAGCCTACGCGGCGCGCGCCCGGCGAGATTCGCGCTGCTATCGCGGCGATGATAACCGTGGTCTACGCCTTCGCGCGCCCGGGAGTTCCTGTCGTCGACAGGGCAGGGCGGACGGTGCTAAGCGCCGCGGAGGACGGCCGAGCGGCGGCGATACTCGCCCGGGCGTGTCCCTGTGTGATCCATGAACACGCGGGAGAAGTGCGAGGCATCGGCGAAGCCGCAGCGCTGACCCACCTCGTCCATCTTCAAGTCCGTCTCCGCCAAGAGGCGCCGCCCCACGGTGACCCTCAGCCGTTCTAAGTAGTCCTTCACTGCCACGCCGAGCCCGTCGCGGAAGACGTGGGTCAGGCGGTCCACGGAGAGGCCCACGGCCTGGGCCATGTCCGATACGCTGAGCGGCTCCTGGTAGTGGGCTGCCATGTGATCGATCGCGCGGTGCACGTGGGGGCCGAGGTACCTCCACGACCCGTTCAGTCGGACGCGGGGAGACAGGAGAGCCGCGATCCGGCTGAGCACCTCGTTGAGGCGATAGGGCTTTTCGATCAGCCTCGCGGGCGCCAGGGCGGCCAGCTCGGGCACTCGCATGGCCATGTGGATGTCCCTCGTCATCACCATCAGTGGCACGCGGGCAAAGCGCTCGCGCAGGGCCCGCACGAACCCGGCGGCCGCCTCAGGGGCGAGCATGCTGTCGAAGATCACGAGCGCCGGCGCGCGCTCCAGCCCGGGAAGCCCCACGGCGGCCGGCGGGAGTGTCGTCACGCGGACATTCTGCTCGAGCGCGAGCTGCAGCGCTGCCAGCGGCCCCATGTCGTCGCCGATCAGGAGGACCCCGCGGGGCGCACCCTGGCGACTCGCCGCGCCCCGGACGCTGGCGAGCAGCGCCGACTCGTTCCACGGCTTGGTGATGTAATCGAGGGCGCCGAGCTTCATCCCTTTCACAGCCGTCCCCACCTCGTTGACGGCGGTGACGAGAATGACCGCGACCTGGGGGTCGGCTTCCTTCATTCGCGCCAGTACTTCAAGACCGCCCATACCGGGCATCAGGATGTCCAGCAGGATGACATCGGGCCGGCGCGAGCGGAGGAGTTCGAGCGCCTTCGGGCCGTCCTCGGCCGTGAGGACCTCGTACTCCTCTTCAAGAACGAGGGTGAGGGCGGCGCAGACACCGTCGTCGTCGTCGACGACCAACACGACCAGTTTTCTCGATCGGGTTAGGGCCACGGGCGCCTCCCCCTTGAGGAGTGTCGCGGCGGTGGTCAAGTTCATTACCCTAATTCGCACCGACCGCGCAAGCGTGAATTCGCTGACTCATTTTTAGGCAGCGGAACCGTCCATTTTTTCAGCGGAACCGTCCATTGACCTGGACGCTTCGGTCGACGATTGTGCTCGCGGCCGTGCAGACTCTACAAAGACGCCTCCGGCCGACGTTGCTTGTTGGGCTCGTCGCCTGCCTGCTGCTCGCCCCCGTCCCCGCCACCAGTCAGCAGGCGGCGATCCACTACGTCTACGACGACCTCAACCGCCTGATCGCCGTCGTGGATCAACAGGGCAACGTCGGGACCTATACCTACGACGCGACCGGAAATCTCCTGCGGGTCGATCGCTTCGACGCCGCGGCCATCCCGGGCGCCGTCGGCATCACCCTGGTCAGCCCGAACAAGGGCAAGGTCGGCACGACTGTCCAGATCTTCGGCAAGGGCTTCAGCGCCACGCCCAGCCAGAACAGCGTCGTCTTCAACGGGACGGCGGCCACCGTCACGGCGGCGGCGCCGAATCGCATCGTGACGTCCGTTCCCACCGGCGCCACCACGGGCCCGATCACGGTGACGACGCCCTTGGGGTCGGCGACCTCGCCGACGCCCTTCACGGTGCTCGGCACCATCACCGTTAGCCCGACCACTGCGACGCTCTTCACAGACGCCACGCAGCAGTTCACGGCGACCGACGACGGAGGCTCGACGGCGTCGGTGAGCTGGAGCGTCAACGGGATTGTCGGCGGCGACCCCACCGTGGGGACGATCTCGACGGAAGGTTTCTATACCGCCCCGGCGACAGTTCCCGCGCCGTCCACTGTGACCATCACCGCCGAGCACGCCGATGACCGGACGTTGAGCGCATCGGCCTCGATCACGATCACCCCACGGCCCCTGGCGTTTCTTATCTCGCCGAGGGTCAGCGTGACGTTTGCCCAACGGACAGTCGACAAGAACCTCACCAGCTCCGTCAGCGTGCACGTCGCCGTCCCGACGTCCCTGGCCGTCGCTGGGCAGATCGGCGTTCAGGTTGCTCCCGCGCTCGCCGCCGCCGTGGCCGGAGCCGTCGGCGTTCAGGTGGCCCCCGCGACCGCGTTCGTGGTGACACCAGAGGTCGGCGTGGCACTCGAGCCCGTCATCACTTCGATCTCGCCGGTGAGTGCCACTGCCGGCACCACGAGTTTCTCGATCACGATCACCGGGGTCGGATTCTCCGGAGCCACCAGTCTCACCTTTCTCCGGAGTAACGCGGCTGACGCGAGTATCACGGTGACGAACCTGGCGGTCAACCCAGACGGAACTCAGGCGACGGCGACGATCTCGATTGCCGCAGGAGCCGCCCTCGGTGCCCGGGTCGTGCAGATCGCCACCCCGGCACGGACATCCACCGCCGCGGGGACGGGCGGCAACCTGTTCACGGTGCAGTGAGCGATGCGGGTCAGGAGGACGAGGACGATGCGTCATCTCACACGATCAGCAATCGGCGCGTTCATTGGACTGCTGGCCCTTGGCGGCTCACCCGCCCTCGCGCAGACGTTCAGCAGCGGGAGCACCGGAGCCGACGGCGCCTTCAGCCCGACGACGACCACGACGCTGACGCTGCCGCCCAATGGCGTGTTCAACTTCACGACGATCAACATCCCGGTCGGCGTCACCGTGAGGTTCACGCGCAACGCGACGAACACCCCGGTCACGCTCCTCGCCAGCGGCAACGTCACGATCGCGGGCATCGTCGACGTGGCTGGAGCGAATGCCGGCGGCGCCCTCATAGGAGCCACCGTCGTGACGAGTAATGCAGGAGCCGGCGGGGCGGGAGGCTTTGATGGGGGCGCGGGCGCCAATGGGGTCGTTTCCACGACCGGCGGCTCAGGTCTGGGGCCCGGAGGCGGTGCAGGCGGCGGTGTCGCCGGCAGCAGCGGTGGGGGCGGGGGCTTCGCTACGTCGGGGAGCAACGGACCTGCAATTTTCGGGGGCCAACCGGCTGGCAGCGCGGGCGGAGCGGCTTATGGCACGGCGACGTTGCTTCCTCCCATAGGAGGGTCGGGCGGTGGAGGCGGCGGCGCGGCGCTCGGGAACAGCGCGGGCGGAGGTGGTGGTGGAGGAGGCGCGCTGCTGATCGCCTCGTCGGGAACGATCACGTTCACCGGCAGCATCCTGGCTGGGGGAGGGCGGGGCGGAATAACCTCGTCCGCCAGCCTTGGCGCGGGCGGCAACGGAAGCGGTGGCGCGGTGCGGCTCATTGCGACCACGATCACCGGAAGTGGGGGAACGATTAACGTCAGCGGCGCCTCCGTTGCCTCCAGTGTCGCATCCGGCAGTGCCGGTCGCGTCCGCGTCGAGGCATTCAACAACACGCTGACCGCCGCCTTCCCAGGGGCGGCGCAGCAAACGCTGTCCGCCGCCTCGCCGGGGACGGTCACGCCGGCGAACGCGCCGAGCTTGAGGATCACCTCCGTCGCCGGCGTGGCGGCGCCCGCCTCGCCGACCGGGTCCTTCTCGAACCCTGACATTACGCTGCCCGGCACCACGGCGAACCCGGTGACGGTCAGCCTGGCCGCGTCCAACATTCCGCTCGGCACGACCGTGACCGTGACCGTCAAGGGACAGTCGGACGCCGTCAGCTCCGCCGTGAGCACAGGGCTCACCGGTTCGGTCGCCTCCTCAACAGCGAGCGCCAGCGTCACCGTCCCCACGAATCAACCGAGCATCATCAGCGCCTCGACGACGTTCACGCTGATTAGCCTGGGCGGGGGCGGCCCCGTCTTCGCGGAAGGCGAGGAAGTCGAGCGCGTGCGCGTCACGACGGTCTACGGTGGCGCGTCGGAGGTCGCGTACATCACGAAGTCCGGCCGCGAGATTCCGGTGACCCCGGCGCAATGAATCAGAGCTTCCGCGGCGCATCCGCATGAGGCGAGGATGATGAAGCGCGTCTTGAGCGTGGGCCTCCTGGCGGTCGTGGTCGGCCTCGTGCCCTCCACCGGCCAGGCGCCGGTGCAGACGATCAACGCCCTGGCCCCCATCGAGCTCCTGCTCGACGGAAGCCAGGAGCTGGTTGGCGTGGCCGTGACTTTCGATGCGACGGCGTACGTCTCCGACGCCGGGGCCGGCGTGGTCTACAAGATCTCGCCCACAGGCGTCGTCACGATTGCCGTCTCCGGGCTCCAGCGCCCGGCCGGCCTCGCGCTCGATCTCACAGGTCGGCTCCTCATCACCGAGGAGGGCGGCGGCCGCATCCTCCGTCTCGAGGCGACCGGCGCCCTCACCGTGCTGGCCACCGGTCTTCGATCTCCGCGTTGGCTCGCCGTCAACCTCGATGGCTCTCTCTACATCAGCCACCACGGCCCGCCCCCCGACGGCCTCGACCCGACCGAAGGCCGCGAGATCCTGCGCCTCGTGCCCGGGAAGAGCCCCACCGTCGTCGCCACCGGTCTCAGCCGCCTCGAG
>DASYUQ010000200.1 GCA_036001065.1 Candidatus Methylomirabilota bacterium | reverse complement strand
CGGCCGGAGAGATCGCGCGGCAGCGCGGGCACCGAGACGCGCTCGCCGGTGTCGACACCGATCGGGCTCAGCACACGGATCACGCCCATCGCATCCTCCCGTTGAAGGCGCTCATTGTACCCCGCGGCGAAATCCGATGGAGCGGCTGAGCAGGCGGCCGAGCGTCGTGTGCAGCTCGCTCAGGATGGAGCGCTTCACGCGAATGGTGATCGTCTCCACCGGTTCCTTGTTGCCCTCACGATGGATGACGAGGGTGCCGGTGAACTCTTCGGCCCGCTCATCGGTGGCGCTGAGGCCGCGCAGCGTGAGCACTTCCCACGTCTCACTCATGAGCGGTATCTTACCCGAGGTGCGCTCTTCATGATTCTCGCGCTCGACGTCGGCACTTCCTCGGCGCGCGCCGCGATGTACGACGAGACCGCCACCGTGCCGCGACGATTCCATCAGAGCGCGTATGAGCCGACCCTCACCGCCGACGGCGGTGTCGAGCACGATCCCAACGCGCTGCTGGCCGCGGTGGCCGCCTGCCTCGACGCCGTGCTCGCCGGCCCCGGCCTGCCCGACGTCGCCGGCGTGGGCGTCGCCACCTTTTGGCACGGGCTCCTCGGCTTCGACGGCGCCGGGCACGCCGTCACGCCGGTCTACATGTGGGCGGACACGCGGGGCGCCCGCGACGCCACGCTCCTGGCCGGCGCTCTCGACGAGGCAGCGCTGCACGCGCGCACCGGCTGTCACGTCCACGCGTCGTACTGGCCGGCCAAGCTGCGCTGGCTCGCGCGCGCGCGCCCGGCCGAGGCCCAGCGTGTGATGCGCTGGGGCTCCATCGGTGAGCACCTGGAGCTCGCCTTCTTCGGTGAAGGGGCCACGAGCGTGTCGATGGCCTCGGCCACGGGGCTCTTCGATCAGGCCGCGCTCACCTGGGACGCGACCGCGCTGGCCGCTGCCGGCATCGGGAGCCGCCAACTCTTCCCCCTCGTGGATCGCACCGAGCCGCGACGCGGCCTGCGCCCGGCGTGGGCGCGCCGCTGGCCCGCGCTGCGCGGCGTGCCCTGGTTTCCCGCCATCGGCGATGGCGCGGCCGGCAACGTCGGCTCCGAGTGTGTCGATCCCTCGCGCATTGCCCTCAACGTGGGGACGTCGGCGGCGCTCCGTGCGATCACGACGGCCCCCGGCAGCCCGCCTCGCGGCCTCTGGCGCTATCGGGTGGACCGGCGGCTCGCCATCGTCGGAGGCGCGCTCAGCGAGGGCGGGAATCTGCTGGCATGGTGCCGCGACGTCCTGCGCCTGCCCGAGGGGCCCGCCACCGAGGCGGCGCTCGCCGCGCTTCCGGCCGACGGCCACGGCCTGACCGTGCTGCCCTTCATCGCCGGTGAGCGTGCGCCCGGCTGGCGAGGCGAGCGCCGCGCGAGCATCACCGGCCTGCGGTTGGACACCACGGGGGTGCACATCTTGCGCGCGGTGCTCGAGGCGATTGCGCTGCGTCTCGGTATCGTCCACGAGCTGCTCAGGCCGTGCGTCGCGCCCGATCACGCGGTTCTCGCCTCAGGTGGCGGAGTCGCCCACTCGCGGACGTGGGCTCAGATCATCGCCGACGTGCTCGGCCGGGCCATCACGGTGCTGCCCGATGAGGAGGCAACGAGCCGCGGCGCGGCGCTGCTCGCGCTCTCGGCGCTCGGCCTGCGACCCGAGCTCGCCTCCGCCCGCCCACCCGTCGGCGAGACGGTCCGCCCGGATGCGGCCCGCCATGCACACTACCGGGACGCGCTGGCGCGACAACGAGCTCTCGACGCCAGGCTGGTGTGAGCCGGTATCATGGGGTCATGAGCGACGGCGCCCTGGTGAAGGTCTTCGACGACACGGCGGCGCTGGCCACCGCGGCCGCGCAAACGATCGCGTCCATCGCCGGGGACGCCGTCGCCGCCGGGGGCCGATTCACCATCGCCCTGTCGGGCGGCGCCACGCCGCGTGAGACCTACATGCGCCTGGCCCAGTCGCCGCACGGCGAGGCCGTGCCGTGGAGCCGCACCTTCGTCTTCTTCGGCGACGAGCGCTGCGTGCCTCCCGATCATCCCGAGTCGAATTACCGGATGGCCCAGGAGACGCTGCTCGGCAAGGTCCCGATTCCCCCGCACCAGGTCTTCCCGATGATCCGCGGTGAGGTCGCCGACAGCGATGCGGCCGCCGTCGCCTACGCTCGCGCCCTCGGCGAGGTGTTCGGCCTCCGCCGCGGTGAGCTGCCCCGCTTCGACCTGATCCTCCTTGGCCTCGGTATCGACGGTCACACCGGCTCGCTCTTTCCCGGGTCGCCCGCGCTCAAGGAAGTGTTTCGCCCCGTCGTCGCCGTGCATGCCGCGGCGGCCGCAATCCCCGAGCGCCTCACGCTCACCTATCCGGTGCTGACCAACGCCGCCAACGTGATCTTCCTCGTCGCCGGCGCCGAGAAGGCGAAGGTCGTTCGCACGGTCGTGAAGGACCATGCGCTGTTGCCGGCCGGACTGGTGAGCCCGATGAACGGGCGTCTCGTGTGGATGCTCGACCGCGCCGCGGCGGCGTTCCTCGGCCCCTGACGTGCGCCTCGTCATCGGCGGCGACCATCACGGGGTCGCCTACAAGGCCGAGGTGGGCCGGGCGCTGACCACCGACGGCCATCACGTCGTCGATGTCGGCTCGTCCACGCCCGATGCCGTCGACTACCCCGACTACGCGCGCATCGTCGGCGTCACCGTGCGCGACGGCGCGGCCGACGCCGGCATCCTGATCTGCGGGAGCGGAGCCGGCGTGTCGATCGCCGCCAACAAGATCCGCGGCGTGCGCGCGGCGCTCTGCCACGATCTCTTCACCGCCCGGCAGTCGCGCGAGGACGACGACGCCAACGTCCTGTGCCTGGGGGCGAAGGTGGTCACCGTCGAGATGGCGATCGCGCTCACCCGGGCCTTCGTCGGTGCCCGCTTCTCCGGCGCCGAGCGTCACGTGCGGCGTCTGGCCAAGATCCGTGCTCTCGAGGAGGGCGACACCATGAACGCGCGGCCCGCTCCGAGCATCGACGCGCTTCCCCCCGTGGCCGCCGCGCTCGAGGCGCTCGAGCGTCTGGGCGCCGGCACCAGGATCTGGAAGGAGGACGCGAGCCTCTGGAGCAACGTGGCCACGGTGCGGGCGGCCATCGTCAACCGCCTGGGCTGGCTCACGGTTGCCGCCAGCATGCGCGCGCAGGTGGGCGATCTGGTCAACTTCGCCGGCGCCGTGCGGGCCGACGGCATCACCGACGTCGTGCTGCTCGGCATGGGTGGCTCGAGTTTGGCCGCCGAGACCCTGGCCATGACGTTCGCTCCCGCCGGCCGGGCGCCGGCACTCACCGTGCTCGACACCACCGATCCCGGCGCCATCCGTGACGTCCGGGCCCGGCTGAAGCTGGCCAATACGCTCTTCATCGTGGCGTCGAAATCCGGGACGACCGCCGAGATGCAGGCGCTCTACCGGTTCTTCCGCGGCGAGGTGGAGCGTGCGGTCGAGCGCCCGGGGTCCCACTTCGTCGCCATCACCGACGCCGGCACGCCCCTGGAGCGGCTCGCCACCGAGGCGCGCTTCCGCCGGACGTTCGTCAACCCGGCCGACATCGGCGGCCGGTTCTCCGCGCTCTCGTTCTTCGGCCTCGTTCCCGGCGTGCTGCTCGGCGTCGACCTCGCGACCCTGCTCGAGCGCGCGCATCGGATGGCCACCGCGTGCGGCGCCGACGTGCCGGTCGCCGCCAATCCTGCGCTGAGACTGGGCGCGGTGCTGGGTGGTCTCGCCGTCGCTGGACGCGACAAGGTCACGTTCGTGATCTCCGAGCCGCTGCGTTCGCTGGGGGCCTGGCTCGAGCAGCTCCTGACGGAGTCCACCGGCAAGCAGGGCCGCGGGCTCGTCGTCGTCGACGGTGAACCTCCGGGCCCGCCGGCCGCCTACGGGAGCGATCGCGTCTTCGTCGGCATCACGCTCGGCGCCGATGAGAGCGTCGCGCGCGCGCTGAAGCCTCTGGAAGCGGCCGGCCATCCCGTGTTTTCGATCACGCTCGCCGACCGCCTGGACGTGGGCGGTGAATTCTTCCGGTGGGAGATGGCCACGGCCGCCGCCAGTGTTCTGCTCGACGTGAATCCCTTCGACGAGCCGGACGTCGCCCAGGCCAAGGACGCGACTCAGGCAGCGCTGGCCACCTTGAAGGAACGCGGCCGGCTGCCCGAGTGGCCCGCCGACACCGTCGAGACGCTCGCCGAAACCCTCGCGCAGGCGCGACCGGGCGACTACGTCGGGCTGCTGGCGTATCTCACGCCCGAGCCCGCCACGACGGAGGCGTTGCAATCGCTCCGTCGCCTGGTGCGCGACAGTACGCGGCTGGCGACGACGCTCGGCTACGGGCCGCGGTACCTGCACGCGACCGGACAGCTCCACAAGGGCGGTCCGCCCACGCCCATTCTCGTCGTCATGGCCGGCGAAGTTCGTGACGATCTGCCGATCCCCGGCGAGCGCTATGGCTTCGCCCCACTCAAGATGGCGCAGGCACTCGGCGATCTCGCGACGCTGCGCGCGGCAAATCGCCGCGTCGTGTGGCTGCCCATTGCCGGGTCCGCCGTCGCAGCGATCGACCACCTGCGCGTAGCGTTCACGAGGAAATTGTCATGAGTCCAACGTTGCCCCGACCGTCGGGCGCCGGAGGCCCGGCGCAGGCGCGCCGACGGCAAATCTAATGGACCTGGGGCTGGTCGGCCTCGGGCGGATGGGCGGCAACATGGCGACGCGTCTCGTGCGCGGGGGGCACCGCGTCGTCGGCTATGATCCTTCGGCGACGGCGCGTCTGGCGGTGCAGAGCAACGGCATCGAGTCCGCCGCCTCGCTCCGCGAGCTGGTCACGGCGCTGCCGGCGCCGCGCGCCGTGTGGATCATGGTTCCGGCCGGCGAGCCGACCGAGATCGCGCTGCGCGGCCTGGCCGAGTTGCTGGCGCCGGGCGACACGCTCATCGAGGGCGGCAACACCCACTACAAGGATGACGTCCGCCGCGCTCCCGCCCTGAGGTCGCGAGGCCTCCACTACGTGGACGCCGGCGTGAGTGGCGGCATCTGGGGTCTGTCGGAAGGTTACTGTCTGATGATCGGCGGCGAGCGCGACGTCGTCCAGCGGCTGGCGCCGATCTTCACCACCCTCGCCCCGCCCGAGGGCTGGCTGCACGTCGGCGCCGTCGGCAGTGGCCACTACGTGAAGATGATCCACAACGGCATCGAGTACGGTCTGATGCAGGCGTATGCCGAGGGTTTCGAGCTCCTGTCGGCGTCCGACTACGGCCTCGACCTGCCGGCGATCGCGCTGCTGTGGAACCGCGGCAGCGTCGTGCGCTCGTGGCTGCTCGAGCTCGCCGCCGGCGCCCTGAGCCACGATCCCAAGCTCTCCACGATCAAGGGCTGGGTCGAGGACTCCGGCGAAGGCCGGTGGACGATCGAGGACGCCGTCGAAAAGGCGGTGCCCGCGCCGGCCATCACCGCCGCCCTCTTCGCGCGCTTCCGCTCGCGTCGCGACAACTCTTTCGCGGATCGCCTGCTGGCCGCGCTCCGCAACGCCTTCGGGGGCCATGCCATCCGCCGATGAGCCGTTCTCGCTGATCATCTTCGGCGCCTCCGGCGATCTGACGCGCCGGAAGCTGCTGCCCGCCCTCTTCGCGCTCTACGCGACCCGCACGTTGCCGGAGCCCTTCACCATCCTCGCCGTCGCCCGGACCGAGATGAGCCACGACGACTTCCGGCGACGGATGCGGGAGGCCGTGAGCGACCACGGGCGGGTGCAGCCCCCGTCCGAGCTCGTGTGGGAGCGCTTCGCCCAGGCCCTGTACTACCTGCCGGGCGACCCCAAGGAGCCATCGCTCTACGACGAGCTGAAGACGTTCTTGAGCGACACGGAGCCGCGCCGCGGCGGATCGGCCAATCGTCTCTTCTACTGCGCCACGCCGCCGAGCCTCTACGATGACATCGTCGAGAACCTGGGGAACTCGGGTCTCGCCCAGAGCCGCAATGGCTGGACGCGCGTCGTCGTGGAGAAGCCGTTCGGCCGCGACGTCGAGAGCGCGCGCGCCCTCAACCGTCAGTTGCGGCGGTACTTCGGCGAGGAACAGATCTACCGGATCGATCACTATCTCGGCAAGGAAACCGTCCAGAACCTCCTCGTCCTGCGCTTCGCCAACGAGATCTTCGAGCCGCTCTGGAACCGCAACCACGTCGCCAACGTGCAGATCACGGTGGCGGAGTCCATCGGCGTGGAGACGCGGGGCGCCTACTACGAGGAAGCGGGCGCCCTGCGCGACATGGTGCAGAACCACCTGCTCCAGCTCCTCTGCCTCATCGCGATGGAACCGCCGGTGACCTTCGACGCCGCGCCGGTGCGCGACGAGAAGAACAAGGTGCTGCAGGCGATCCGCCCGATCGATCGGACGCAGGTGGCCGAGGTCGCGCTGCGGGGGCAGTACGGGCCCGGCTTCGTGGAGGGCAAGCACGTGGTCGGCTACCGGGAAGAAAAGGGCGTCGCCCGGGACTCACGGACGGAGACCTATGCGGCGCTCAAGCTCTTCGTCGACAACTGGCGGTGGGCGGGCGTCCCTTTCTATCTCCGGACCGGCAAGCGGCTGGCGAAGCGGGTCAGCGAGATCGTCATCCAGTTCCGCCGGACGCCCCACATGATCTTCCGCCGTCACCCCACCGGGGTCGGCCCCAACCAGCTCGTGCTGCGCATCCAGCCGGGCGAGGGCATCGCGCTGACGGTGGCGGCGAAGGTCCCGGGACCGGACCTACACCTCGCGCCCGTCACGCTCGACTTCCGCTACGGCGAGGTTTTCGGGGGCCAGCCGCCCGAGGCGTACGAGCGACTGCTGCTCGACGTCATCCACGGCGATGCCACGCTCTTCGCGCGCGGCGACTGGGTGGAGCAGGCCTGGGCCATCCTGGCGCCGGTGCTCGAGGCCTGGAGAGAGTCCGCCGCGCCTCCCCCGGTGTACGAAGCCGGGTCCTGGGGGCCCGCGGAAGCCGACACCTTCATCACGGGATGGGACGGCTGGGCCTGGCGGAACCCGTGAGCACGCCGGCTACGGGCTCTGCGCAGCGGCGCGGCCCTTAGCCGGAGGCTCGGCGGCGCTCGACCGATCCTCTCGAACTCCTCGCGGCGGTCGGAACAGGAAGCCGCCGTCGGTCGCGACCTGCGCGTCGGTCGCTACCTGCGCGTCGAGGCTGATCGGTTTCGCTGATGCCGCCGGGTCGTCGGCCCCGGTGGCGCGGCGGGATCGACCTCGTCCCCGGTCGGGCGTCGCCTGGCGACGCCCGTACTCCTGCAAGAAGGCGCGGGCCAGATCGGGGTCGACGCGTCGGAGGACGCGGACGACGTACTTGCGGGTTTCGCGATAGGGTGGGATGCCTCCGTAGACGATGACCGCGCGCTCGCCGGCGTTGTAGGCCGCGAGCACCACCGGCAGGTCGTTGTCGAACCGATCCATCAGCCGTCGCAGGTGGCGCACGCCGGCCTCGATGTTCACCAGCGGATCGAACGAGTCGTCGACGCGCAGGCTCGAGGCCGTCGCCGGCATCAGCTGCATCAGGCCTCGCGCGCCTTTTCGGGAGACCGCGCGCGGGTTGAACTCGGATTCGACGGAAATGACCGCGACGACCAGCCTGGCGGAAACGCCATAGCGAGCAGCCACCTCGCGGATGTGGGCGTGGATTACCTGCGCGTCGGGAGCGGCGTCGAGCGCCGTGGCTTGATCGCCCGGGCCGCCGTCGAGCAGGTCGGCTGAATCTTCCGCTCGCTGGGTGGCTACGTAGGCGGGGACGAGCACGACGAAGAGCATGGCCAGGCCGAGCAACCGGTCACGGACGGGTATCTGTAGCGCGCGTCGGCCGCGCTTGCGTGGGGTAGGCGGTACGAGTTTCTTGGTGCCCAAGGTGATGGCCTGGAGTGGGTTATCGGCGACCCATCCGTGAAGCAATGCGAGTGCCGGAGCCGGAGGAGTGGAAAGCCTCGTTTTTTCGAGGAGTTAAGCTACGGAATCAGACGGCCACGGCGTCGAGCCGGTGACACCCTGTGACACGCCGGCTATTTCGCGGCCTGCAGCGCCCGGCTGGCGGTCAACTCCACGTAAGTGAAGTACCACCCCTCCCAGAGCCGGACCTGGAGTGAATTGCCGCCCTTCTCGTAGACCTGCGTCGTGCCTTGGGGACCGCTCGTCGTGCTGCTGACGCTCCGCCAGCCGTTGGCTTCGAGGGTCGTTCGCAGGGCGAACGCGAGGCTGGTGATCTCGATACGGCCCCGATAGAGAAGCCGCGCGGCCTTGACCGAGGGCGACTCGATGATCGTCGAGCGGTCCTCGAGATACGTGAGACCCTTCGGGACCGGGATGTCCTCGAACTCGCTGTGTCCGGCGCGGGACTGCGTGGTAGCGCACCCCGCGGCGAACAGGGCAATCAGGGCGAACGCGACGACCCCTCGTCTGCGCACCCCCAGAGCCTAGCAGGGGGCGGGGCCGCCCATCAAGAAATTACGTCAGCCGGATGAATCGCGCAAAGTCGGCTTCCACGGCCCGGGCCACGCCCCCGACCTGGCTCGGCGTGAGCTCCTCGTCCAGGATCAGCACGACGATGGCCCGGCCCCGCTTGGATCGCCGGCCGACGTGCATGGAAGCGATGTTGATCCCCAGGCCTCCGAGCGTCGTCCCGATCCGCCCCACCATGCCGGGGCGGTCCTCGTAGGACAGCACCAGGATGTGGCCCTCCGGCGTGAACTCGATGTTGAGGTCGCGCAGGCGCACGATCCGCGGCTGGCCGTCGAAGACGGTGCCGGCGATGATCTTCCGTCCCTCGCGCGTCTGGGTCGTCACCGTGACCAGGCTGTTGTAACCGTGGGTCTCGTCCTCCCGGGCGACGCGCACCTCGACCCCGCGCTCGCGCGCGACCAGGTGGGCGTTGACCAGATTGACCGGCCCCGCCATGACGGGCCCCAGCAGCCCCGCCAGCACCGCGCGAGCGAGCAGCTGGGGATCGGTCTGGGCGACCGCGCCCGCCACCTTCACCTCGACGCTGGCCAGGTGCTCGGGATCGAGCTGGACGCAGAAGCGCCCGAGGCGGTCGGCCAGCCCGATGAACGGCTTCAGCTCGGCGAGCACCGCGCTGTCGCCCACCGGAATATTCACGGCGTACTCGACCAGATCGCCATCGCGAAAGGCGACGATCTGACGGGCAACGTCCAGGGCGACGTTCACCTGGGCCTCGCCGGAGTTGGCGCCGAGGTGGGGGGTGACGACGACGCGCGGGTCGGCGATGAGCCGCCGGAGGAGCTTGCTCCGGGGCGGCTCCTCGCTCCAGACGTCGATGGCGGCGCCCGCCACGTGCCCGGACTCGAGCGCCGCCAGCAGGTCGGCCTCGTTGACCACGCCACCGCGCGCGCAGTTGACGAGGCGGACGCCGCGCTTCATGAGCCCCAGTTCCCGCGCCGCGACCATATTGGTCGTCTCATCGGTCAGGGGGACGTGGAAGGTGATGACGTCCGACTCCCTGAGCAGGGTCTCGAAGTCGGTCAAGCGCGCGCCCACCTCGCGGGCTCGAGCCTCCGCGACATAGGGGTCGTAGACCAGCAGCTCGGTCTCGAAGGCCCGGAGCCGCGCGGCGACCCGCGAGCCGACCTTGCCGAGCCCGACCACCCCGACGGTCTTCCGCAAGAGCTCGGCCCCGTAAATCGTGCGGTCCCAGGTGAGTGCCTTGAGGCTGCCGTGAGCTTCGGGGATCCGCCGAACGAGGGCCAGCAGCACCCCCATCGTGTGCTCCGCCGCCGACACCACGTTGCCGTACGGCGCGTTGACGACCACGATGCCGCGCCGCGAGCAGGCGTCCACGTCGATGTTGTCGACGCCGACGCCGGCGCGTGCGACGATCCTGAGCCGCGACGCGTGCTTGAGGAGATCCGGCGTCACCGCCGTCCCCGACCGCGTGATCAGCGCGTCGTAGTCCGGCACGCGCGCGTAGAGCGTGTCCAGGCTCGGCTTGATCAGCTCATCGACCTGGAACCCCCGCTCGCGCAGGTAGGCGGGCCCTTCGGGCGCGATGACGTCCACGACCAGCACGCGCATCGCGCTCAGCCCTGGATCGAGTAGCCGCCGTCGACGGGGATGGCGGTGCCGGTGATGAAGTCGGACGCGGGGCTGGCCAGGAAGACGGCGATGCCGGCCAGATCGTCGATCAGGCCCCAGCGCCCCGCCGGCGTCCGCTTCAGGACGGTGTCGTGGAGCCCGGGGATCTGCTGGCGGGCCTGCCGCGTCAGCTCGGTGTCGATCCAGCCGGGCAGCACGGCGTTGACCTGGATGTTGTCGCGCGCCCAGGCGCAGGCCAGCGACTTCGTGAGCTGCACGATCCCGCCCTTGCTGGCGCCATACGCGGGCACGAACGATGCGCCGAAGATCGACATCATCGAGCCGATGTTGATGATCTTGCCTCCGTCGGCCGCCTTCATCGCCGGATAGGCCGCCCGTGCGCAGAGGAAGGCCGCGGTGAGGTTCGTATCGATCACCCGCCGCCATTCCTCGAGCGCCAGGTCCTGCGCCGGCTTCCGGATGTTGATGCCGGCGTTGTTCACCAGGATGTCGATCCGTCCCCAGCGGTCGATGGTCTCTCTCACGAGCGCGCCCACCGACGCCTCCTCGGCGACATCGACGGCGATGGTGACGGCTTCCGACCCCAGGCGCGCCAGCTCGGCGACGGCGGCGCGAGACTTCTCCTGGTTGCGCGCGGCGACGACGATCCGCGCACCGGCCGACGCCAGTCCGCGGGCCATGCCCAGCCCGATCCCGCCGTTGCCTCCGGTGACAATGGCGACTTTCCCCTTCAGATCGAACACGAAAAATTTCCCTCCCGCATCCTGAGTGTAACTCTTACATGTTCACGCTTCTGCTTGAACCTTTTTTCAACCTACGCCCTGACCGGACGCAAGATCTTTCGCGAGGTTCCGTAGTTCTGATCGTGGCACACCGGCTGCACCAAGCTCGCAAGCCATGAACACGACGAATCTTCACGAGACGCGCCACCTGTGGGGCGTTGTCCTGGCCGGAAGCCTCGAGTCGCTCGAGCGTCGCCCGACGTCGCGCCCGGGCGGCCTCGCCCCGGCGGCGGTGTCATGTCCCGCGCTCTTCCGCCAGACCCTCGAGCGCGCGACGCACCTCATCCCCTCCGAGCGGATCGTCGCCGTGCTGGCGCGCGGCCATTCCGCATACTACGACACCGGACTGGGGAGTCTCACCGACATTCAGCGGATCGTCCAGCCCGCCTATCGCGGCAGCGCCGCCGAGACGTTCCTGGCCGTGCTCAAGATCGCCGCCGCCGATGCCGAGGCTACGGTCGCGATCTTTCCCGGTGGTCAGCTCATGGACGGCGAGGCGCGGTTCATGAGTTGCGTGGCCAAGGCGGTCGGCGCCGTGAGGATGCGCCCGGAGCTGCCGATCGTGATCGGCGTGCCGCCCCTCGGCCCCGACCCGACCTGCGCATGGATCGACCCCGGCCTGCCCATCGAAGGGCTCGAGCCATACGCCGTCCGCGCGGTGCGGCGGTTCATGCCCCGCCCCTCGCCGGCGGAGGCGGCGGCGCTCTGGGAAGGGGACGGCCTGGTCAACACGCGCGTGATCGTCGCCAAGGCCCGGGCCCTGATCGCGCTCGGCGCGCGCCACCTGCCCGACGTGCTCGAGACGTTCGAGCCTCTGGGCGCGGCGTTCGGGACGCCGGAGGAAGGGCTCCTGTGCGAGGCCGTCTACGAACAGATGCCGTACGCGTCCATCACCCACGCACTCTTCGTGCGGGCGTGCGAGGTCGGCGTCCTGCCGGTCTCTCACGTGCGGATCAGGCTCGACGCTGCGCCCCCGGCGCAGGCCCTCGCATCCTGAAGCGCACAGCCACCAGGCGCTTGTCATGATTCAGCCATCGGCGGGATCCCTGGGGCAGATTCCGGCCCGGGCGGCGACGGCGCGCGGACTGGTCCTCTTCGGCGCGCCGCTACGGCTAGACGTTTCCTGCGTTTTGGGGGTCGGCCTCGGCGCGTGGACGTTCGCGGACACCATCTTGCCCGCGGCCGCGAAGGGGCGCCCGCCGGTAACGTACTGGGCGGGGGGCGCGCTGACCGCGCTGCTGCTGCTCCTGTCGGTGGCGCTCCACGAAGCCGCCCACTGCCTGGCCGCCCGGCGCGCCGGCCTCGGCGTGCACCGCATCGAGCTGTCGCTCGTCGGCGGCGTCACGGAACTCTCCCGCCCGCCCGACACTCCGGGCCTGACGCTCGGGATCGCCCTCGCGGGACCGGCGGCAAGCCTCGCCGTGGCGGTCGCGACGGCGCTGGGCCACATCGTGCTGGTCGAGACCGGGGCCGACGCCCTCGCCGCCGCCACCACCGCGATCCTGGCGGTGGGCAACCTGGGTCTGGCACTCCTGAACCTCATTCCCGCGCTGCCCCTCGACGGGGGCCACGCTCTGCGCGCCCTGCTCTGGCGGGTCACGCGGCGACCGGTGGACGCCACCCGCATGGTGCAGGTCGCGGGTCGCGGCGTCGGCGGTGCCCTGCTGGCGATAGCCGTGTTCAGCTCCGCCTCGGGCGACGCGGCGATCGCGCTCTGGGCCGCGTTGCTCGGCTGCGTCATCCACCAGTACTCGGGCACGTCCGGCCCGCCGGGGCGTCCCTAGCCCGCCCGCTCCGGAGGGAGACGCGTCTCAGGCGGCGGGCAGTGTCAGCCTGACTTCGGCCCCGCCATCGGCGGGCGCGTGAAACTCGACCGTGCCGCCGTGCAGCCGCGCGACGCGCTCCACGGTCACCAGCCCGACGGCGGGCCGTCCCGTCGTCTTTGACAGCGACAGGCGAATCAGCGCCCGCGAGTTCGTGGTGCGCAGTCCCGTGCCCCAGTCACGGATGACGAGGTTTACCCGTCCCGGCTCGGCGGCACTGGCGCTCAGGTGCGGCGCCGGCCGACCCCCACCCGCCGCTGCCGTCGCAGCCAGCGCGTTGCGCACGAGGTGGCCGACCGCGAGGCCCAGCAGCCGCGCGTCACCGCGCACGTCCGCCCAGGCGCCATCGGCGAGGGTAACGCCGCCCAGGCCGTGCTCTTCGAGAGCGCGGCGAACGAGGTTTTTCAGATTCAGCGGAGCCACGTCGCGGCGCTCCAGCGCGAGAACGTCGAAGGCGGCCGGGAGCAGGGCGGCCAGGCGAGCCATTTCCGCTTGGATCGTCTCGAACCTCTGCAGCGCCTCCGGCTCCCCCGGGCCCGTCCGCTTGAGGACCTCGAGGTGCATCGCCATGGCGTTGAGCGGCCCGCGAAGGTCGTGCAGGAGCCGGTCGAGATCCTGCGGCAGCGACGCCATCAGGTGATGCGGGCCGATTTCACCGCCTGGATGCCGTACTTGGCCAGCTTGTTGTAGAGGGTCTTGAGGCTGATGCCGAGCAGTGCCGCGGCGCGCCGCTTGTCCTGATTCATCTCCTGGAGCGCTCTCAGGATCAGCTCGCGCTCCATCTCGCGGATCGGCACCACGGAGCCCGTCGTCGCCGGCCTCGACGGCTCGGTGGTCCGCAGCACGTTGTCCGGCAGGTGCTCCGGCGCGATGGCGCCCGTGCCACAGAGGACGACGGCGCGCTGGATGACGTTGCGCAGCTCGCGCACGTTCCCCGGCCAGGCGTGCCGCTCCAGGACCTTGTCCACCTCGGGCGTCAGGCCCCGCACCTGCCGGTTATCCTGGCGGTTGAACTCCTCGATGAACGTCCGCCCCAGCAGCGGGATGTCCTCCTTGCGCTCGCGCAGCGCGGGGAGGCGGATCGTGAAGACATTGAGGCGGTAGAAGAGGTCGTCGCGGAGCTGGCCCTGGGCGATGGCCTCGCTGGGGACACGGTTGGTGGCCGCGATCACCCGCACGTCGACCTGGATCTCCACCTTACCGCCCACGCGCCGGAAGTTGCCCTCCTGTAGCACGCGGAGCAGCTTGGCCTGCGTGGAGTTGTCCATCTCCGCGATCTCGTCCAGGAAGAGGGTGCCGCCGTCGGCGAGCTCGAAGCAGCCGAGGCGCCGTTCGGTGGCGCCGGTGAACGCCCCGCGCTCATGGCCGAACAGCTCGCTCTCGATGAGCGTCTCCGGGATCGCCGCGCAGTTGATGGCCACGAAGGGCTTGTTGCGCCGGTTCGAGAGGTCGTGGATGGTTCGCGCCACCAGCTCCTTGCCGGTTCCGCTCTCGCCGAAGACGAGCACCGGCGCGGTGCTCGTGGCCGCCAGCTCGATCCAGCGATAGACCTCGTGCATGTCCTTCGACTGCCCGACGAGCTGGCCGAAGCTGCCCTTCTGGCGGAGCTGGTGCCGGAGGAAGCTCACCTCGCGGGACAGCGATTCCTGCTCGATCGACTTCTCCAGCAACACCTGGAGGCGGGTGGCGTCGACGGGCTTCGTCAGGTAGTCGAACGCCCCGTGCCGCATCGCTTCGACCGCGCTCTCCACGGTGCCGTGACCCGTCACCAGGAGCACGATGGGCGGGCGCCCCGTCTCCTTCAGCTTCTGGAGCAGTGTCAGCCCGTCCATCTCCGGCAGCACCAGGTCGGTGAGGACCACGGCCGGATGTTGCGTCTCGATGAGATTCAGCGCCTCCTCGCCGGACGACGCCGTCTCCACCTCGTAGCCCCACTGCCCCACGAGGCGTGCGAGGCCCTCGCGCTCGGCCGGCTCGTCGTCGACGACGAGGACCTTGCCACTCCTGCTCTGATCACGTCGCGCTGGACTCACGCTTTCCTCGACGGTGCCCCTCGCACCCCGGAGATGACCTCAAGACGGTCGTACGGCACGGGGGGAGAACCCTCCCCCCCGGTGCCGCACCACGACTGCGTACGCGTCACCCTAGCGCTTCTGCACCTGCAGGTTGTTGACGACGCTCTTGACGCCCTTCGCCTGCCGGGCCAGCTGCTCGGCCCGGGTCTTCTGCTCCGCAGACTCGACGGTCCCGTTAAGGTAAACAGTGCCGTTGTTGGTGTCAACGTCTACGCGTGTCAGATTGGCGGCCTTGTCAGCCACGAGCTTCGCCTTCACCGACGCCGTGATGCTGGCGTCGTCAATGGTCTGCCCGGTCGACTTGCCGGTCGCCGCCCGGCAGCCGCTCAGGATCGAGGCGACCACCAGGACCACAGCCAATGCCTTGAACGCCCTTGCCATTGCCATCTATCTCCCTCTCCCGTCGTCGAATGGTAGCCCCTCAGGCCGCACGCGGGAGCCCCTCGCTCTTCGCCTGGCACGCCACACAGCGGGTGGCGAAGGGCATGACCCTCAGCCGCGCGGCGGCGATAGCGTCGCCGCAATCCCGGCAGATACCGTACCGGCCCGCATCGAGGTCCTCCAGGGCCCGGCTGACCTCCTCCAGCTGGCGGGCACGCCGTTCCACGACCGCCGCCGCGATCTCATCATCGTGCGTGAGCGACGCGCTCCCGTACGGGTCCTTGAGTAGCTCCCGCCCGTGATCGGTCTCGCTGGTCGAGCCCATGCTCGACTGGATCGCGCTGTTCAGCGCCCTGCGCTTCCGCTCCAGGTCCGACTTTACGGTCCGCATCTGGCTCTCCTCCCGCCGCGTCTCGGGGCTGGCTCACTGGAAAGGCACTCTGCGTGCCAAGAGCGCCGAGTCTACAAACGCCCGCCTTTTATGCGTGGTTTTGTTGAACTGTTGACCCTGTCGCGGCTGTCGTTGGCGCTTTGGTGAAACGACGCCACCCAAAGAATGGAACGCTTTTCAACTGACTCTGCGTTCAGAGCGACAATGGTGCGCATTTTCGGCCTGGCACGGGCGCTGCAGGACATCACAGCCAAACCACCGCCACTCTCGGAGAGGATTCCAATGGGACATCCCAGCATGACCAGCCACTCAGGGTCGGTGCTTGCGCGCAGGTGCCCGACACGACTGTTCAAGCCCGATCGCCCGCGCGCAATCGACCGCTACATCGACTACTTCGGCGGCGCCGCCGGCCGCACGAGCGATTCCTGCGGGGAGGCCCTCCTGGACTGCCTCGATCAGGCGATCGCCGACGACGAAGTCGGGGCGATCGCAGCCAACCAGTAGAAGGCGCGGTGTAAAAGACGCCATGGAGGGCAACGACCGATGACCCTCAAGCCGATCGGCGGACTCCTCTGCCTGGCCCTGCTGGCGGCGGGGTGCGCCGGCCCCGTCGCGTCGCCCACCCCGGGCCCGCGCCAGGAGGCCGGGCGCCCGGCCGCTCGACCCGTCGACCCCGCCCAGGCCGAGCGCCTGCAGCGCGTCATGGTGCCCCTGATCCGCGCCATGAACCACCCGCGCTCGCTGAACCAGGCGCGGGTCGGCATCGTCGAGGACCCGAACATCAACGCCGCCAACGCGGGCGGGGGCGAGTTCTACGTGACAACGGGCCTGCTCCAGAAGGCCAACGACGAGCAGTTGCTCGGCGTGCTGGCCCACGAGGTGGCCCACGACGACCTGGGACACCTGGCCAAGGCCCAAGCGCTGGGGGCCGGCCTCAACATCGGCATGATCATCCTCGACCAGCTCATCCCCGGCAGCGGCGCGATCACGCCGATCGCCGGCGCCCTCGTCGCCCGGGGCTACAGCCGGAACGAGGAGTACGACGCCGACCGGCACGGGGTCGAGCTGTTGCGGCGGATCGGCCAGCCGAAAGAGGTCATGATCAACACGCTCAGCTGGCTCATGCAGACGGCGGGGCCGGGCGGAGGCGGGTTCTTGTCGACTCATCCGGCGACCGGCGACCGCATCGAAGCGCTCCGGCGCCTGCGCTAGTGCCGTTCCAACTATTCGCGCCTAGGAAGGCACCGTGTACGTCGTTCGTGGACAGATTTAGTATCAACAAGTTGGAACGGCACTAGAAGACTCGGAGGGGGGCTTCGCCCCCCCCTTCCGATACTCCCCCCAGGGATTGCGCGGGCAAGGCCCGCGCTCGACCTCTCCCAGCAACGCGTCCGGACGACTCATCACGCTATTCCCCGACATGCCGCGAACCGGCGGCGCCCCGTCCGCTACGCCGAGGGGCGGGCGCGGCGCGCCCGCCCGCTCTCCAGCAACGGGGTGAGGGACTGGCGACTGGCGAAGAGCGTCGCCAGCGGGTTGCCCCGCTCGCGGAGCCGCTCCCGCGCATTGCGCAGGTGGAAGTCCTCCGGATAGAGGCCGCGTTCCAGCTCCGGCCAGTCCACCGGCATCGAGACGGTCACCCCTCTGTACTCCCGTACGGCGAACGGGCTCACCAGGGTCGCCCCCCGTCGGTTGCGCAGCACGTCGATGAGGATCTTGCCGCGGCGCCGCGCCCGCCGCATGTCGAACGTGAACAGGGAGGGCTCGCGCTGGCGGGCCATGCGGGCGATGGTCGACGCCGCCACCAGCACCTGGTCGAACGTGTAGACGGGCTCGATCGGCACCATGACGTGCAGGCCGCGCCCGCCCGACGTTTTCACCCAGCTGCGAATCTTGAACCCGCCCAGCAGGCTCCGCACGAGCAAGGCGGCGTTGCGGACCTCACGAAACGCGATCGCGGTCGGGTCGATGTCGAAGAGGAGCTGATCCGGCCGGTCGACCGCGTCGACGGTCGAACCCCAGGGATGGAACGAGATGTAGCCCAGGTTCACGAGATAGGCCAGCGCGGCGCGGTCGCTGCCGATGACGTAGTCGGCGTAGCCGAGCGCCGTCTGGTCGGTCCGGATCCGGCGCGTGGGAATCCACGGCGGCAGCCCGGGCGGCGCCGTCCGTTGATACACGCACTCGGACGCGCCGGCGAAGCGGAGCAGGCTCAGCGGCCGGTTGACGAGGAAGGGGAGCAGGTGGTCGGCGAGGTCCAGGTAGTAGGCGACCAGATCGCCCTTGGTCACGCCATCCTCTGACCACAGGACCGCCTCGGGATTGCTGAGGAGGATCCGACGGCCGTCCACCTCGCCGACGCGCGGTCCCATCACGAGGCGCGCCGCAACGTGTTGCGTAGCGGGACCGCGGGTTTCACATCAGAGCGCGCCCCCTCGGCGCGCGGCGACGTCAGGAAGCGCTGTACGAGGGCGAGGCTGGTGGCGACGTTGACGCCGACCTGGACCGCACGGGCGCCGGCCCCGAGCACACGGAGGATCGGCATCCGGGAGAAGACAACGCCGGCCAGCACGCCACCTCCCACGAACAGAACGGGAATCCACCACTGCGGCGGCGCCCGACGCTGGAGCGCGTCCAGCCGCTGCGCGATCGCGGCGCGCGTCACCGCAATCTCAGCCTGGATCTCAGCTGTGCTTCGAGCCATCGGAAGTTCTCCACGAGCGAGGCCGGCGTGCGGCGCGGCCAGCCCAGTGATCGGAGCCGCTGCACGCTCCACCCGAGCGTCGCCGCGGCCAGCAGGAACACGCCACCGCCGGCGATGACCAGATGCTCCCACGGCGCGCCGAAGAGCGGCGCCAGGGCGGCGGCGAGCAGCAGGACGAGCGAGGCGATCAGCGCGACCGCGGCGGACACCGCGAGCGCGGCCGCCGTCACGGCGGCGAGGAGGAGCTCGCGGGTCTCGGCCAGGCCGAGCTCCAGCTCGAGCTGGACGAGACGCTTCAGCGACGCCAGGATGCCGTCGGCGTCGGTCGGCTGGGGAACGCGGAGCGGATGAAGGGTGCCCATCCTTGGAAAAAAGAAAGCAATTTGACTGCCACGCGGAGTTAGCCGAAGTCGTGGGACGGGACGTGGGGGCTGAGGCCGGGCAGGGCCTCCACGCGGACGGCGCGGACCGAGATCACCTCGTCCTGCTTTTGTAAAATTCCCCCTACGAGTAAAAACGGCGCAGCCACCAGCGTGAGCCGCTGCCGGGCGAACAGTTGCGGCGTGACGATGACGTTGGCGATCCCCGTTTCGTCTTCCAGGCTCAAGAACACGAACCCTTTTGCGGTGCCGGGGCGCTGACGCACGATGACGCTGCCGGCCACCCGCACCCACTGGCCGTGGGGGAGACCGGCGAGATCCCGCGCGCGGACGACGTCCCGGCGCGCCAGCGCTCGGCGGCGCAACGCCAGGGGATGCGGCCCCAGCGTCACCCCCGTTCCCGCGTAATCCGCGGCCAGTCGCTCGGCGGCGTTCATCTCGCGCAGCGGATGCGGCGCGGAGCCGCTAGGCGCCTCGGACGGCTCATCCCCAGAGCGAGCCGGGCTCGCGGACTCCCCCCCGACCAACAGCTCGGGGAGCGCGGGCGCGGCGATCACCCAGAGATTCGCCCGTCGGGTGCCGCCGAGCGTGTTGAGGGCGCCGATGGCGGCGAGGGCCGCCAGCTCGTCCTGCTCGAGTCCCGCCCGCCGCGCGAGGTCGTGGGGCGAGCTGAAGGGCCCCGGCGCGCGCGTCGCCACGATCGCGCGTCCGGCACTCTCGCGCAGTCCCTTGACGTAGCGCAACCCCAGCCGCACCGCCACGCCCGCGCCATCCGCCACCGCCTCGCTCCCGCCCACCGCCCGCGACGCGTCCCGACCGACGTGCCGATGCGATGACTCGTGCGGGTCCGGGGCGGGGGACGTTCCGAGCGAAGTGGGGTTTTCTGAGCGAGGAATGTCCCTCGCCCCGGAGCCCGCGAGATTCTCCGTCGTGCACAGCCACTCGGAGCGCGTGACGTCGATGGGCAGGATGCGCAGGCCATGGCGCTGCGCGTCCTTGACGATCGTCGCCGCGTGGTAGAAGCCCATCGGCTGGTTGTTGAGGAGCGCCGCGTAGAAGGCGGCGGGGTGGCGCGCCTTCAAGTAGGCGCTGGCGTAGGCCAGGAGCGCGAAGCTGGACGCGTGCGACTCGGGAAAACCATACAGGGCGAACGAGGTGATGGCGTGGACGATCTGCTCGGCGGCCTGGCCGGTGATCCCCTGTCCGGCCATCCCGGCGCGGAGCTTGACCTCCACCTCCTTCATCCGCTGCTCGCTCCGCTTGAAGCCGAACGCGCGGCGGAGTTCCTCGGCCTCGGTACCGGTGAAGCCGGCGGCGACCATCGCCATGCGCAAGAGCTGCTCCTGGAACAGCGGCACGCCGAGCGTGCGCTCGAGAATCGGCTCCAGGCTCGGATGCGGATACGTGACCGGCTCGCGTCCCCGCCGCCGGCGGATGTACGGATGCACCATGTCGCCCACGATGGGGCCGGGCCGGATGATCGCCACCTGCACCACGAGGTCGTAGAACCGCTCGGGGTGGATCCGCGGGAGCGTGGCCATCTGGGCGCGGCTCTCCACCTGGAAGACGCCGATCGTGTCGGCGCCCTGGAGCATCCGGTAGATGGCGGGGTCCTCGGGCAGATGCGCCAGATCCACGTCGCCGCCCCCTTCGCGCACCAGCTCGATCGCTTCCTGGAGCACGGACATCATCCGCAGGCCGAGCAGGTCGATCTTGATGATGCCGAAGGCCGCGCAGTCGTCCTTGTCCCATTGGATGACGACGCGGCCCGGCATGGTGGCGGGCTCGAGGGGGACGATGGCGTCGAGCCGGCCCGCCGCGATCACCATGCCGCCCGAGTGCTGGCCCAGATGGCGCGGCAGATCCTGGATGCGCGTCCACAGCGCCGCGAACGTGCGGATGCGCGGGTGACGGGGATCGCAGCCCGCCTCGGCGAGATGCTTCGTCAGCAGATCGTCCGGGTCCTGGTAGCCCCAGCTCGGAGCCAGGCAGGCCAGGCGGTCCTGCATGTCGGCGGGCAGCCCCAGCGCCTTGCCCACCTCGCGCGCGGCGCTCCGCCCGCGGTACGTGATCACGTTGGCCGTCATGCCGGCGCCCAGGCGTCCGTAGCGCCGGTAGACGTACTGGATGACCGCCTCCCGCCGTTCGCCGCTCGGCAGGTCCAGATCGATGTCGGGCCACTCGCCGCGTGCCTCGCTGAGGAAGCGCTCGAAGAGCAGGTCCATCTTGACGGGATCGACCGCGGTGATGCCGAGCGCATAGCAGACGGCGCTGTTGGCAGCCGAGCCCCGTCCCTGCACGAGGATGCCGTTCGCGCGGCAGAACTCGACGATATCCCACACGATCAGGAAGTAGCCGGCGAGATCCAACCGGCCGATGATGCTGAGCTCGTGGACGACCTGACGCCGCGCCCGCGCGGCCAGCGGCCCCGTGCCGTACCGCTGCCTCACGCCACCCGCCACCAGCTCCTCGAGGTGCCGGTGCGGCGACTGGCCGGGCGGCCGCGGGTAATCGGGGAAGCGGTAGCCGAGGTCCTTCAGCGTGAAGCCGAGCCGCAGCGCCAGCTCGCCCGTCGCGTGGAGCGCCTCGGGAAGGTCGCGGAACGCGCGCACCATCTCGGTCTCGGCGCGCAGCCCGCGCTCGCCGTTCACCGTCAGCTGGCGACCGGCGTGATCGAGATCGGTCTTTTCCCGGATGCACGTGAACACGTCGGCGACGGCCCGGCCGCCCGGCCGCGCGTAGAGCGGCTGGTTGGTGGCGACGAGGGGCACGCGCGCCGCCCGCGCCAGCCCCACCAGCCCCTCGAGCGTCCGTTCCTCCTCGCGATCGAAGTGGCGCTGGACCTCGACGAAGCAGTTCGAGCGGCCGAAGATCCCGACGAGGCGGTCGAGCGACGCGCGCGCGGCCTCCCAATCGCCGGCGGCGAGGCGCCGCGCGAGGGGGCCGCGGCCGCCCCCCGTGAGGCAGACGAGGCCCGGGGCGTACGGCTCGAGATCGTCGAGCGCGAGGGCCGCCTCGCCTTTGGGAGCCGCCAGCTTCATCCGCGTGATGAGGCGACAGAGGTTCTGATAGCCCTCCCGGTCCTCGACGAGGAGCGGCAGGCGCGAGCCGTCGCTGAGCGTCAGCTCGCTGCCGACCAGGGGCTTCAGGCCCGCGCGCACCGCCGCGTGGTAAAAGCGCGGGGCGCCATAGAGCCCGTCGCGGTCGACGAGCGCCAGGGTGGGCATGCCCAGGCGCGCCGCTTCGGCGACCAGCGTCTCGGGCTGCTCGGTACCCTCGAGAAACGAAAACGCCGATTGAGCGTGCAGCTCGACGAACATCGCTCACCGGGCTGAGTGAACCGGGTGTGCGGGGCCTGTCGTCGGCTCGGCCCCCCGCCGTCCTCGCGGCTGGCGACTCACGTTGCGGCCGGGGTCACTCACCACGCTCACTCCAGGCCTCGATACTCTGGCGCGCAGGCGGGGAGTCCTACACTCCCGACGGCGGGGACCTTCGCCGACGCCACCCGCACACCCGTTCCACGCCGCCCGGCTCACGCTATGCATCTGGCAAACGGGGGCGGCAGCGCCCGCCACCCGCCCCCACCGCTCCGCGGCCTGCTCCACCCCGGCGAGCCACGCTCAGCGCCGCTCAGTCGTAGATTCCATCGAGCATCCAGGCGCCGGTCACACGGTCATGGGCGAGCCGGCAGAGAGTGCCGTCGTGGAGGAGCAGGTCCCACTCGTCGCGGGCCCAGCCGTGGGCGTCCCACCACTCACCGGAGACGCGCCAGGGGCCGGCACCGGCGACGACGCGCATGGCGACATCGCGCCGTCGCACGCGCAGGGGCCACTCCCCATCGGTCACGACCTCGACTCGCGGCGCCGGCCGCAATCGCCGCAACATCAACTGCGAGTGGGTCCCGGGGGCGGGGCGGCCATCCTCGACCACGGAACCCCACGGGTCTGAGACGGCCGCCCCGCCCCCGGAGCTGCCCCGGCCGTCTGCATTTTCATCGGGCGGCGAGAACGGGATCAGCGCCACCGCGTCGGGACGGTGGGAATCGACGAGCTCCGGCGATCCGAAATTGTCGCCCCCGACCAGCTCCGCCAGGCGCGCGACCAGCGCGGCGAGATCGCGCTGCCTCGGCGCGGGCGGCTGCCACAGTCCTCCCTGCCCGGCCTGGCCGAGGACCACGCGGGCGCTCAGAACCACGCCCGTCACCGACGCCGGGGGAGGATGCGCCACCAGCTCGAAGCGGATGAGCGCGAGCATCAACGCGACTTCGCACGTCGGCTGCGCAAGCGCGATCGTCCGCTCGTGCCGCGCGCCCGTGGCGAGCTGGAGCTGGACGTCGAGCCTGTCCGCCCAGACGTGAGCGGCCGTGAGCCGGGCGCACAACTGTTCGAGCGTCCGGCCCAGCACGGCCACCAGCGCGCCGAGATCGTCGATCTCCCAGTCCAGGCCCTGCGTTTCCTCCCAGAACGGCGGCGGGAGGTAGGGACGAAACGGATCCGTGTCGCGCCCGAGCGCCAGGTCGTGAGCGCGCAGGCCCGCGGGCCCCAGCCGCTCGGCCAGCCCCGCGCGCGGCAACGCCGCCAGCTCGCCCAGCGTCGTCACGCCCCAGCGCGCCAGCGTCGTCTCGAGCTGGGCGGGCAGATCGAGGACGGCGAGCGGCGCCGCGGCCAGAGCCCCGCGCTCACCGCCGGCAGGAACGGCGACGATCCGCGCTGTCGCCTGACGGGCGGTGACCCGCGCGGCCGTGCGACTTCCCGCGATGCCGAGGCGCGCCCTCAGGCCGACCGCCCGGGCGTGGCGCACCAGCCGCTCGCCGATGGCCGCCTCGTCGCCGATCAACCGGCCGAGCCCCGCGATGTCGACGTAGACGAGCCCGGGCCCCGCGTCTTCGATACGGGGCGAAACGGCGAGCGCCGCCTCGAGGAGCGCGTGCCGCGCGGAGGCCACCTGCTCCTCGGAAAACTCGCGGGTCACGAGGCCGGAACAGCGCGCCCGGGCCTCGGTCTCCGTCAGGCCCGGCGCCACGCCGCGCTCGCGCGCCGCTGCGTTCGCCTCGACCACGCCGGTGGCGGGCGGCATTCCCCGCACGATCGCCAGCGGGCGCTCGACGAGCGCGGACTCGCAGCGCTCGGCGGCCGCCGCGGCGAAGAACGGCACCCACACGCACGCGACTCGCTTCCCGGCGCTCACGCGGTCCACCACCACGTCGCGTCCGGCACCGCAATCGCGCGGAGTCCGCCACGGCAACGAACCACCTGCACCGTGGTGCCCATGCGCGCCAGCCGCGTGGGCACGGGACCAGGACCGGTCCACTCGAGCGCGCGCCGGGTGGTTCGCAGAGCCAGGGAGGCGCCGGGGCCGGCGATGCGTCGACCGGCGAGGATCACCAATGCCGTGCCCGCGCGGCGGGCCGCCAGCCGCAACCGAAACGCCAGCGTGAGGGGCAGGCGCGGCGGCGTCTCGCCGAGATCGAGCCCGATCAACGCGAACCCCGGGCAGCCCACGAGCAGATCGGCCGCGCGCAGCGCGGCGCTCCGGCGGCCGCCGCAGCGCACCCACAGCAGACGTCGGAGATCCACGCCGGCCCGCGCGGCCGACGCCGGATCGAACGCCTGATCGGTATCGACGAGCGCGGCGATCGCGCCCCGCCGCGTGGCGTCGCGCAGGCAGGACGTGAGCAGGCTGGTGCGCCCCGACCCGAGGCTTCCCACGATCTCGGTGATCTCGCCGCTCAGAACCACAGCTCAATGCTTATCACGTGTTGAGTATCACGCAAGCCCACAGATATGGGGGCGTATGCTCACGAGGAGCCCCAGATACGGTGTGATTGGGTCCTCTCCACGGCCCCCCGGCACACGGGTACATGGCCCCTCGCTTGCACCCCAACCTGTTGTGAACGTTTGAAATCCGACGCGAAAGCACTAGAAATGGCCAAGCAGATTGGGTACGCGGTGATCGGTCTGGGGACCATTGCGCGCACCTCTGTCCTGCCCGCGTTCGCTCGAACGGCCGAGAATTCGCGACTTGTCGCGGTGATTTCCGGCGACCGGGCCAAGGCTCAGATCGTCGCCCAGCAGTTCCGCGCGGCGGCCTATCACTACGACGACCTGCGCCAGTGCCTGCAGCGCGACGATGTGAACGTCCTGTACATAACCCTGCCCAACTCCCTGCACTGTGATTACGCCGTGGAGGCCGCGCGGGCGGGGGTGCACGTGCTGTGCGAGCCGCCGATGGCCGTCACCGCCGACGAGTGCCGCCGCATGATCCGCACGTGCCAGACCAACCGGGTCAAGCTGATGATCGCCTACCGCCTGCACTTCCGTCCGGCCGTGCTCAAGGCCGTCGCGCTCGTGCGGAGCGGCCACATCGGCCTCCCGAAGACGTTCAGCTCCGACTTCACCTCCCGCGTCGACGACCCGGACAGCATCCGCCTGCAGCGGCGGCTCGGCGGGGGCACCGTCTACCACCTCGGGGTCGAATGCATCAATGCCGCGCGCAGCCTGCTCGGCTCCGAGCCGGCGCAGGTGATGGCCATGACCGCCCGCACCAGCCGGCGCTACGGCGGCGACGTGGACGAGAGCGCCGTGGCCCTCATCCGCTTCCCCGACGACCGGCTGGCCCACTTCCACACCAGCTTCGGCGAGGAGCCGATCTCGCGGTTCACGATCTTGGGCGAGGAGGGCTGGATCCACGTCACCAACCCCTACGAGGCCAGCGCGCCCACCCAGGTGACCATCGTCAAGCAGGGCGAACGCCAGGAGCTCGCGTTCGAGCACACCGACGAGTTCGCGGCCGTGATCGCCTACTTCTCGAACGCGATCCGCGAGGAGCGCCAGCCCGAGCCCTCCGGCATCGAGGGATTACAAGATACGCGCCTGGTGGAGGCGATCTACCGCTCGTCGCGCGACGGGCGGCCGGTGACGCTGCCGCGCCTGGGCCGGGTCGAGACACCCCCGGCCGCCGAGTCGCCCATCGACCGCCGCCAGGTAGGCTGAGACCGCTTCCGCCCCTGGTGGCACGTCGGTTGCTCCCCTCCTCCGCGAGCGAATCACTGCGCAAACAGGTCCAACGATTTGGAAGGAGGATGCACATGAAGACATGGAGGAGCGTACTCGCGCTGATGGCCGCGGGCACCATGCTCGCCGGCACGGCGTTCGCGCAAAGCAGCGGCAGTGGCGACACCGCGCCCAAGACGGGAACCGAGAAGTCGATGCCGGGGGGGACCAGCAAGCCCGGCGACTCCGGCGCGCCCGCGGCATCACCGGGCACGGGCGGTACGGACGCCACCAAGCCGGATGCCGCCCGGCCGGAGACGAAGTCGGATGCCGCCCAGCCCGAGAAGAAGATGGGCGGCGGCAAAGGCGACCGCGCCGCGCGCGGGGGCGACCGCGAGCAGGTCAAGGCCGTGCAGCAGGCGTTGAAGGACAAGGGGCACGATCCGGGCCCGGTCGACGGCGTCATAGGGCCCAAGACGCAGGCGGCTCTGAAGGATTTCCAGAAGTCGCAGGGCCTCCAGGAGACTGGACGCCTGGACGCGGAGACGACCGCCAAGCTCGGCATGGAGGGCAAGACCGGCGCCGCCGAGCCGTCGAGCCCGGCCGCGTCGCCCAAGACGGGTCCAGGCGCGTCGGGGACGACGCCCGGGTCCGAGACCGGCAAGGAAGGCGCGGCGACCAAGGACAAGAAGTAAGTCGCCGGCCGGCGCCAAGGCCGGGACGCGACGTCCCGGCCTTCGCCCCCACCCTCACCGAACCAGTTTTCGATACACCGCTTCGTAGCGATCGGTCATCACGCCGACGGAGAAGTGCTCCTCGACATAGCGGCGGCAGCGCGCACGATCGATGACGTCGATGCGCTTGATCGCGGCGACGAGGTCCTCGATGGAGTCGGCGATGCTCCCGACCTCCCCGTCGCGGATCACTTCGGGCACGGAGCCACAGGAACGGGCCACCACGGGCGTCCCGCAGGCCAGGGCCTCGATCATGGTGAGGCCGAACGGCTCGGCCCAATCGATGGGAAACAGCAGGCAGAGGGCGTCGCCGAGCAGCGTCCACTTGTCGCGGTCGCCGATCTCGCCGAGAAACTCGATGAGCGGATGATCGAGCAGCGGGCGGATCTCCTCGAAGTACTGGGCGTCGGCCGGATCGACCTTGGCGGCCATCCGCAAGGGCAAGCCCAGCCGCCGGGCGATGGCGATGGCCAGATCGGGCCGTTTCTCGCGGGAGATGCGTCCCAGGAAGGCCAGGTAGTCGCCGCGCGGGTTCGGCTGGAAGGGGATGTCGGTCACCGGCAACCCGTGATGGACGGTCGCGATCCAGTTAAGATCGAGATGGGCCAGCGGCGCGCGCTGGCGGTCGCTGATCGACACCAGCGGCGCGTCGGCAAAGCGCGCCAACACGCGCGCGATGTGCTCGAAGTCGAGCCGCCCGTGCAGCGTGTGCACCTGCGGCGTAGCGACGAAGCGCCCGAACGGGAAGGCCAGGTAATCGACGTGACAGTGCAGCACATCGAACTCCGACGCGCGCTCGAAGGCCTCCGCCAGCTCGATCATGTGCAGGGCGATCGGATCGGAGCGCCGGGGGTCGAGGCGGAGCGCCCGCGAGCAGGGGGCCACCAGCCGAGCCCCCGTGCGCGAGTCGCCGCTGGCGAAGAGCGTGACCTGGTGGCCGCGTCGCACCAGCTCCTCGGTGAGCCAGGACACGACGCGCTCGGAGCCGCCGTAGAGCGGCGGGGGAACCGGTTCGTAGAGCGGAGCGATCTGGGCGATTTTCATGTCGTGGCATCCGAGATGCAAGCCGGGTGCCCGCGAAGGTGAGATCACCGTGGACGACCACATCCCGGCCGCCGCCGACTTTCACATCCAAGCCTCCCCGCAGGTGGCGACGATCCAGAAGCTCGTGCTCAAGCGCGGCGAGTCGTTCCTGGTCTGCGATCGGTGCGGCGACTTCCCGGCCCACTTCGAGGGCGAGCTGGGCTTCTATCACGAGGGCACGCGGCACCTACGGTGGCTCGAGCTCCGCCTGAACGGCGAGCGCCCGCTGCCCTTGAGCGCGGAGATCGCGCCGGGCAACGACCGGATCGTGGTGGGGTTGACCAACGCCGACGTCGACGGCCCCCGCGGCGTCGGGATCCCGCGCAACACGATCTATCTCGATCGCCACCTGGCACTGAGCTCGGCCTGCCTGCACCAGATCCTGACGATCTCCAGCTTTCACGCCGAGACCTGCGAGGTGACGCTCGAGCTGATCTTCAACGCCGACTTCCGCGACGTCTTCGAGGTCCGCGGCATGCATCGCGAGGAGCGGGGCCGGCTCTTCGACGAAGAGCGCGAGAGGGGCTCCGTGCGCCTGCGGTACCGCGGCCTCGACGACGTCGTCCGCACCACCACGCTGGCGTTCGATCCCCCGCCCATGCTGGTGGCCGCCCATCGGGCCGTCTATCACCTCACGCTGGTCCCCAACTCCACCCTGCGCGTCCGGTTCACGGTCACCGCGGCCAACGACGACGGGCCCAGCGGCCCCCCAGCGCCCCCGGCGATGACGGCCCCGGGGGCCGCGGCGCCGGCCGCCGCCGGCACGCGCATCACGACCGACAGCGACGGATTCAATGCCCTCCTGGAACGCTCGCTGGTCGATCTCCAGATGCTGCTCACCGACACTCCGCAGGGGCGCGTGCCCTACGCGGGCGTTCCCTGGTACGTCGCGCCCTTCGGTCGCGACAGCCTCATCACCGCGCTGCAGATGCTCCCCTACCATGCCGAGGTGGCGGCGAGCACGCTGCGCTTCCTCGCCCACTGGCAGGGGCGCATCGAGGACGCGTTCCGCGACGAGGAGCCCGGCAAGATCCTGCACGAGTATCGCCGGGGCGAGATGGCGAACTGCCGCGAGATCCCCTTCATTCCCTACTACGGCTCCGTCGACGCCACGCCGCTGTTCGTCGTGCTGCTGGCCGAGTACGCGCGCTGGACGGGCGATCTGGCGCTGGCCGGCGCGCTGTGGCCGGCCGCCCGCGCCGCGCTCGACTGGATGAGCACGTACGGGGATCGCGACGGGGACGGCTATCTCGAGTACGCGACGCGCTCGCGCCTGGGCCTCAGCAACCAGGGCTGGAAGGACTCGGGCGATGCGGTGATGCACGCGGACGGCGCGCTGGCGCGCCCGCCGATCGCGCTCGCGGAAGTCCAGGGCTACGCCTACGCCGCCTACGAGGGAGCCGCGGAGCTGGCGCAGCTCCTGGGCGACGACACCGAGGCGGCGCGTTGGCGCCGGCGAGCCGAGGCGCTCCGCGCTGCCTTCAACCGCGACTTCTGGCTCGAGCACGAGGGGTTCTACTCGCTCGCCCTCGACGGCGACAAGCGCCCCTGCGAGGTGATCACTTCGAACCCGGGCCATTGCCTGTGGACGGGCGTCGTCGACGAGAACCAGGCCGGGGCCGTGGCCAAGCGTCTGCTCGCGCCCGACATGTTCTCGGGCTGGGGAATCCGCACCCTCTCGGCGCGCGAGCGCCGTTACAACCCGATGAGCTACCACAACGGCTCCGTCTGGCCCCATGACAACGCGATCGCCGTCGCCGGGCTCCGACGGTACCGGCTGGCCGAGCACGCGCTCACCGTCGCCACTGCCCTGGTCGACGCCGCGCGCTGCTTCGAGCACGGGCGGCTGCCCGAGCTCTTCTGTGGCTTCCCGCGCCACGCCGACCACGGGCCCATCGCTTATCCCGTCTCGTGCGCGCCGCAGGCCTGGGCCGCCGGCAGCGTGCTGCAGTTGGTGACGGCGCTCATCGGGCTCGAGGCCAACGCCGCCAGCGGGCGCCTCACCTGCCACGGCCCCATGCTTCCGCCCTGGCTGCGCTGGGTCGAGATCCACGACCTGCGGGTAGGCTCGTCGAGCTTCGATCTGGGGATCAGCCGCGGCCGGGACGGGGCGTCGGTCGAGCTGATCGCGCGGCGCGGGGACGCCGAGCTGCTGGTACGCCGGTAGGAACAGCCGGACCATCAGTGCGCCCCTCCCATGGCCGTCGTATCCTGGGGACAGCGAGCAAGACACCTGCCACGTGACGGCCGCTGCTCGCCGAGCGTGAAGGCAGATGTTAGGAGCGTGTTCGGTGGAACGGAGAATGCAGTTCCCGGTCTGGCTCCAGAGCGCGTTCGGCATCGCGGCGCTGGCCGTGGCCGTGACGGGCTGCGTTTCCCGGGTCCATCCCCACCTGTACCTGCCCCCGCTCAAGCTCGGGGAGCCATCCTTCTTCCCGACGCTGGAGGCCTACACCTCGTCGCCCATCGTGGGTGGCAACTCGGTGGAGCTGTTGCTCAACGGCGACGAGATCTTCCCGGCCCTGGTTCAGGCGATCCGATCGGCGCAAAAGACGATCACCTACGCGCAGTACTACTACGAGGATGGGCCGGTGGCCCGCGAGATCGCCGAGGCCCTGGCCGAGCGCTGCCGCGCCGGCGTCGGCGCCAACGTCCTTCTCGACGCCTTCGGCACGCTGAACATGCCCGCCGAGTACGTAGACCTTCTGCAAACCGCCGGCTGTCACGTCGCCTACTTCCGCCCGTTGGGGCCGTTGGGGCTGTGGCGGGTCAACCACCGAAACCACCGCCGGATTCTGGTGGTCGATGGTCGCCTCGGATTCACCGGCGGCTCGGGCGTCAGCTGGAAGTGGATGGGCAACGGCCGCATCGAGGATCGCTGGCGCGAGACCGACGTCGGGGTGCGGGGCCCGGTCGTCGAGTACCTGCAGGGCGCGTTCGCCGAGAACTGGCTGGAGGCGACCGGAATGGTCCTGGGCGGAGACGCTTACTTCCCGCGCCCGCTCGAGCCCGTGGGTGGCGTCTACGCGCAGGTCGTGCGTAGCTCGCCGGCCGGCGGGAGCTTCGCGATGTACACGATGTTCCTCCTCGCCATATCGTCGGCGCGGGGCTCGATCCTCATCACCAATCCGTACTTCGTGCCCGACGACAGGATGGCCAACGCCCTGCGGGCGGCCGTGCGGCGGGGCGTGCGGGTGGTGGTGCTGGTGCCGGGCCAGATCGACCACAACCTCGTCCGGCAGGCGAGCCGGGGAAAGTTCGGTCGCATGCTGCGGACGGGCGTCGAGATCTACGAGTACCGGGGGGCGCTCCTGCACGCTAAGACGATGGTCATCGACTCCGTGTGGTCGACGGTAGGCAGCACGAACCTCGACAACCGGTCCTTCGCGTTCAACGACGAGTTGAACCTGGTGGCCTACAGTCCCGCGGTGGCGCGCCGCCTCGAGCAGGTCTTCGCCGAGGACCTCGCCCACTCGCGCAAGCTCGAGTACCGGCGCTGGAGCCGGCGCGGCATCATCGACCGCTTTCTCGAGCTGCTGACCGCCCCGCTCCGCGATCAGCTCTAGTGCCGTTCCAACTTGTTGATACTAA
>DASYUQ010000199.1 GCA_036001065.1 Candidatus Methylomirabilota bacterium | reverse complement strand
TCAGGTGGACTCCTCTCTGCAGACGAGTAGCGGAGGCCGAGGCCTGGAGGGAGAGCGCGGCCATGCGGCCACCTCCGCCGGTCACCCTAGTGCCGTTCCAACTATTCGCGCCTAGGAAGGCACCGTGTACGTCGTTCGTGGACAGATTTAGTATCAACAAGTTGGAACGGCACTAGCCGATCCCGGACCCGGGCGGCAAGCCTGGGAGCGGCCGCCCTCGGCGGCGGTCACGACGCCGCCGCGCCCGCGCGGTCGAGCTCGTCTCGGACGGCGGCGACGGCGCGCTCGACGGCGGCCACGTCGGAGGCGCGCCACTCGCGGGGCCCCCCGTTGTGGTGCACCGAGATCCAGCCGACGAGGCCGTCGTCCCGGACGATCGGCCCTAGCATCTGGGCTGTGGTCCCGTACACCTCGGTGAGCGCGGCCGGCGCCGGCGGCGTCGCGCCCCGGAGGTCGTTCTGGACGAGCAGGCGTCGCTCGCGGCCCATCCACACGACCGTCGGTGACGCGCGCTGGTTGATCGAGCGCTCGCCGCGCAGCGACTTCACCCCCGCCCCCCGCGCCTCGGCCACGACGTCGTCGACGTCGAAGCCCCGCTCCGCCACGTCGAGCCGGAGGGTCACGCGGGAGGCCGCCACCTCCTCCCACAGGGCGGCGACGAGCTCCTCGAGCCTCGCGACCACGTCCGCCGTCGATCTCATGGGTGCTCGGGCCTTTCCGGATGTGGGGTACAGTAGCGCCATGCTGCCCATCATCCTCGTCACCGGCGCCAGCGGGTTCATCGGACATCGGGTGGCCGCCGGCCTCCACGCGGACGGGCGGCCGGTCATCGGTCTCGACCGGCGGCCGCCGCCGCCGGGGGGCGCGCCCTTCGCCTTTCACGAGGCCGACGTCAACGACGTGCACCGCCTCCACGCGGCGGTGAGGGGACGGGAGCTGGACGCGATCGTCCACTGCGGGGGCCTCTCCGGGCTCATGGTCGGGCGCGACAACCCGTTCATGATCTGCGAGACCAACGTCCGCGGCACCGCCCACGTCCTCGAGCTGGCCCGGCAGCTCCGGCCCCGACGGATCGTCTTCTGCTCGTCCATCTCGGCCTACGGCGAGACGCCGCCGGACGCCGTGGTGACCGAGGAGATGCCGCTCCGGCCGACGACGGTCTACGGCGCCTCCAAGGCGGCCGGGGAGGCGATCCTCGGCGCCTACACGGCCGAGCACGGGGTCGACGCCGTCGCCCTCCGCATCACCCACGTCTATGGTCCCGGGCGGGAGACCGAATGCTTCATCCGCCAGTTGCTGGAGGCCGCGGCCGCCCGGCGCCCCACCCGGCTGCCCCACTCGTGGCGTTCGCGGCGGCAGTACGTCCACGTGACCGACGTGGTGGACGCGATCGGGCTCGCGCTCGCCGCCGACGCCCTGCCCCGGCGGGCCTACAACGTCGGCCCGGGCCGCCAGCACACGCTGGGCGAGGTGGCCGAGACCGTGAAGCGGGTGGTGGGGCCGGTCGACGTCGACTTCGACGACGCCCGGGAGCCGTCCGAGTACCGGTGCGGCCTCCTCGACGTCAGCGCCGCCGCCCGCGACCTCGGCTACCGGCCGAAGGTCGAGCTGGAGGCGGGCATCGCCGCCTACGCCGCCGCCCTGCGCTAGCTCAGTCGGCGGGGGCCTCGACGGCCCCCTCCGAGGCCTCCCCCCAGGAAGGGATTGCGCCGGCGGAGCCGGCGCGCGAAACGGCGAGCAGTGGCCGCAGTGAGCCCGCGCAATTCGCCGACAGACCGCTAGGGCAGGACCCATCCACCGTCCACGACGATCGTCTGCCCGGTGATGTAGGCCGCCGCATCCGAGGCCAGGAAGACGGCCACGTTGGCGATGTCCTCCGGCTGCCCGTAACGGCCGAGGGGGATGCGCTCGAGGTGCCTCGCGTACTCGACCGGATCCGAGAGCAGGTGCCGGTTGCTCTTCGTGAGCGTGCGACCGGGGGCGATCGCGTTCACCCGCACCCCCGAGCGTCCCCATTCGAGGGCCGCCGTCTTGACGAGCTGGGAGATGGCGGCCTTGGCGGCCGCGTAGACCGCGCGGAACTCCGCCCCGTTGTAGACGAGCTGCGAGCTGGTGTGGAGGATGACGCCCGCCCTGCGCCGCACCATGGCCTCGCCGACGAGCCGGGTGAGGGCGATGGGCCCCACCAGATCGACGTCGACGATCCGCCGGAGGTCGGGCCAGGTGAGGTCGAGGAAGGGCTCGTAGAGCAGGATCCCGGCGTTGTTGAGGAGCACGTCGACGGGGCCGACCGCGCGCACCAGGCCCTCGATGGAGGCGAGGTCCGCCTGGTCGAAGTGGTGCCACTCGGCCGGAGGGCCCAGCTTGCCGGCCAGCGCCTGGAGCCCCTCGCGGTCGACGTCGGCGAGGACCACGGTGGCGCCCACGCCCGCGAAGGCCCGGGCCATGCCGGCCCCGATCCCGCTCGCCGCCCCTGTCACGCAGACGCGACGCCCCGTGAAGTCGAAGTGGTCGGCGTAGCTCATCCGGCGACACCGAGCGGTCCGCGGGCCCGGCACGCCACCGTCAGTAGCCGAAGAGCCGCGGGAGGAACGTGACCAGCGGTGGGAACAGCATGCAGAGGAAGAGCCCGGCGTAGGTCACGAGGATGAACGGCCAGATGTTGACGATGAGCCGGGAGAGGGGCAGGTCCCAGAGGGCCGCGACGACGAACAGGAGGATGCCGACCGGCGGCGTCAGCGAGCCCAGCGTGATGTTGATGATGAAGAGGAAGCCGAAGTAGATCGGGTCGAGCCCGTAGGTGAGGGCGACCGGCGCCAGGAGCGGCACCAGCATGATGTAGGCCGCGTTCGACTCCAGGAACATGCCGACCACGATCAGCATCACCATCACGAGGAAGGTGAAGCCCAGCGGGCTGGACGTCAGGCCCTGGAGCGTCTCCGTGATCCGCTGGGGGAGGAGCTCGGCGGTGAAGAGGTAGGTCACCATCGAGGCGAAGCCGATGAGCGCCCCCACCACCGCGGTGACGATGGCGGCGTTCAGGAGCGCCTTGGGCAGGTCGCGCAGCTTGAGCTTCCGGGTGATGAAGAAGCCGACGACGATCGCGTAGACGACGGAGATGGCGGCTCCCTCGGTGGCGGTGAAGGCGCCCACGATGATCCCCCCGATGACCACCACCGGCATCATGAGGACGATGAAGGAGCGGCGGACCTCGTGCCCGAGGCGCCGGAGCGAGAACGGCTCGCCGGCCAGCGGGTACCCCCGCCGGTAGGCGAACCAGCTGCAGAGGGCCATGAGGGCGAGGGCGATGATGGCGCCGGGAATGAACCCGGCCAGGAAGAGGCCGGCCACCGAGACGTCGCCCGCCATCACGGCGTAGACGATCACGGCGGCGCTGGGCGGGATGATGGGGCCGAGGGTCGAGGCGGAGGCCACGATGGTGGCCGCGAACTCGCGGCCGTAGGCCTTGGTGAGGGGGGGGCCCAGCATCCCGGCGAGGGCGGCGGCGTCCCCCACCGCCGTCCCCGTCATCATCGACACGATCATCTCGGCCATGATGGTCACGTGGGCGAGGCCGCCGCGGATCCGGCCCACCACCGCGTTGGCGAGGTCGAACAGCCGCTCCATGATGCCGGCCCGGAGCATCAGCTCGCCGCCGAGCGTGAAGAGGGGGATGGCCATGAGCGGGAAGGAGTCGATGGCGTGGACGAGCTTCCCGGGGAGCTGGAGGAGCGGCGTCCCCACCGTCAGCACGCCCACCACCGAGGCGATGCCGAGGACGAACGAGAGCGGCATGCCGAGGAGCGCGAGCAGGAAGAAGGTGGCGGTGACCGCGGTGATCACGGCGCGCTCTCGACCCGCGGCGGCGGCCCCCCCCGGTGGAGCCACCGCACCAGGTGGAGCACGCTGTGAACGGCGGCGATGAAGAGGGCGACGTAGAAGAAGCCGACGCTCAGGTCGAGCCCCGGGAGCCGCTGGTCCCACGTCGCATGGGCCAGCACCACCGCGTAGTAGGCGACCAGGAGCATCAGGGCCGCCATGAGGACGGCGTTGGCCCGGTAGATGAGCCGCCGCGGCCGGAGGCCCAGGAGCTCGACCACCATGTCGACCCCCACGTGGGCGTTGCGGGCGAGGGCGAGGGGGATGGCGAGGAGGACGGTCACGATGAAGCAGAGGCGGGGGACGTCCCAGCCCCAGTCCAGCGACTCGTTCAGGACGTAGCGGAAGAACACCTGGACCGTGACGACGACGGTGAGGATGGCCATGGCCGCCATCACGATCCAGGACGAGACGGTGTCGACCGCGGACAGGGTGCGGTCGTAGAGGGCTAGCACCCGGTCAGGCGGCTCAGCTGCATTCCTTGACGGCCTTCACCGCCAGGTCGACCGCCTTGCTCCCGATCCGCTCCCGGATCCTGTCCCAGACGGGGCGGACGGCCTCGCGGAACTTGCCCAGCTCCTCCTTCGACAGTTCGTCGTATTTCATGCCGCCCTTGACCAGCTTGCCGAGGGCCTCGTTGTTCTCGCGCTCGGCCAGCGCCCGCTGGTACGACACCGCCGTGAACATGGCCTCCCGGACGGCCTTCTGCTGGTCCGGTTTCAAGGCGTCGAAGGTCGGCTTGTGCATGAAGTAGGCGACCCAGTCGTAGAAGTGGCCGCTGTTCGAGAGGTACTTCTGGACCTCGTGGAACTTGCGCACCCACATGTTGTCGTACGGGTTCTCCTGCCCGTCGACCACGCCCTGCTGGAGCGCCTGGTAGAGCTCCTTGATGTCGATGGGGGTCGGGTTGGCCCCGACCGCGCGGAAGGCGAGGGAGAAGATCTCGCCGGAGGGCGTCCGGATCTTCAGGCCCTTGAGGTCGTCCACCTTCTTGATCGGCCGCTTGTTGTTGGTGATGTGGCGGAACCCGTTCGAGCCCCACCCCAGCACCAGGACGCCCTTCTCGGACGCCCGCTCGGCCAGGAAGGTGCCCAGCTCGGAGTCGATCTGGCAGAACGCCTGGCTGGCCGTGCTCGCCGCAAAGGGCAGGGTGGCTGCGTTGAACTCGGGGACGAGCCGGTCGTAGAAGCTCGGCCCCGCCCACGACATGTGGATCTGGCCGGTGCGGACCTGGTCGACCTGCTCGAAGGCCCCCCCGAGCACGTTCCCGGGGAACAGCTCGACGGCGACCGCGCCCTTCGTCAGTCTCGCGACCTCCGACTTGAAGACTTCCATCGCGATGCTGCCGGTGTGGCCGGCGGGGAAGGAGCCGCTCGCCCGCAGCTTGAGCTGCTGGGCGGAGGCGTCGGGGCCGGCCACCAGCAGCACGGCGAGGCCGAGGACGGCGGCGAACGATCGGGCGACGGCACTCTTCATGGTCGACCCCTCCTGGGAAGTGGTGCACGTATAAATCACCCCGTCGCCTCCTGTCAATGACGGCGGCGGAGGCGGCCGGCGGTTGACACGCCGCAGACTTCGGTGCTACCTACGCGCAGCATGGCCAAGCAGATCCTCTGCGCGTTCGGCGTCGACGTCGATGCGGTGGCCGGCTGGCTCGGCTCCTACGGGGGCGACGACTCGGTGGCCGACATCTCCCGGGGGCTCTTCGCGGGCGAGATCGGGACGCCGCGCCTGCTCACCCTCTTCGACCGCCTCGGGATCAAGACGACCTGGTTCATCCCCGGCCACTCCATCGAGACCTTCCCGGCCGAGATGCGGATGGTGGCCGAGGCCGGCCACGAGGTCGGTCTCCACGGCTACAGCCACGAGAACCCGAGCGCCATGAGCCCCGAGCAGGAGGCGGCCGTGCTCGACCGGACGATCGAGCTGGTGGGCGCCCTGTCGGGCCGGGCCCCGCGCGGGTACGTCGCCCCCTGGTGGGAGTTCAGCCCGGTCACGGCCGACCTCCTCACCGCGCGCGGGATCCGCTACGACCACAGCCTCATGCACCACGACTTCCAGCCCTATTACGTCCGGGTGGGGGACCGCTGGACCAACGTCGACTACTCGAAGCCCGCCGCCGCCTGGATGCATCCCCTCGTCCGCGGCCGTCCGACCGCCCTCATCGAGATCCCCGCCAGCTGGTACCTCGACGACCTGCCCCCCATGATGTTCATCAAGAAGGCGCCGAACAGCCACGGCTTCGTGAACCCCCGCCACCTCGAGGAGCTGTGGCGGGACCAGTTCGACTGGGTGTACCGCGAGCACGACGAGGCCGTCTTCACCATGTCCATCCATCCCGACGTTTGCGGCCGGCCCCAGGCGCTGCTGATGCTGGAGCGGCTCCACCGGCACATGGTGGGCCACGCCGGGGTGCGGTTCGTCACCTTCGAGGCGATCGCCGAGGACTTCGCGCGGCGCCATCCGCGCCCCTCGCGTGTAGCTACAGCCTAGACCCCCTTAGCCGGCGCCCAGCAAGAGCTTGGCCGCAATCGGCACCACCTGTGGCCATGACTTTCTCCTGGTCCGAGGCCGCGGGCGGCGCGCGGAGCGCTACGTGAGCGCCGATTTCACCCGGTCGGGCGTCAGCGGCAAGTCGCGGATCCGCCGGCCCGTGGCGTTGGCGAACGCGTTGGCGATGGCGGCGGCGGCAGGACCCTGGGAGCCCTCGCCCACGCCGAGAAAGCGTTCGTTCGGCTGGTTCAGCAGCACCACCTCGACGGCCGGGACCTCGTTGAACGTCAGGATCGGGTAATCGGCCCAGCTGCGCGTCGTGACGCGGGTGCGATCGAAGCGCAGCTCCTCCTTCAGCGTCCAGCTCGTCGACTGCACGATGCCGCCTTCGATCTGGTTGATCACGCCTTCGGGATTGACGATCTGGCCCGCGTCGACCGCCGACACCGCCCGGGCCACGCGCACCTGCCCGGTCCGCCGGTTGACGACGACGTCGGCCATGACCGCGCAGTAGCATGCGAGGTTCTTGTACCTGGCGAAGGCGACGCCGCGGCCGCGCGAGCCGTCGCCCTTCCGGCCCGGCGACCAGCCCGCCTTCTGCGCCGCGGCCTCGAGGACCGCGCGCGCCCGGGGATCCCGCAGGTGACGCAGACGGAACTCGACCGGGTCGGCGTCCGCCGCCAGGGCCAGCTCGTCCATGAACGACTCGAGCGCGAACACGTTGGCGTACCCGCCCAGCGTGCGGAGCGCCGAGGTGCGCAGCGGCATCTCGGGCAGGTAGTGCTTGACGATCCTCCGGCTGGGGAACTCGTACAGCGGAATCGCGTTCCGATCCGCGCCGCCGGCCGGCTGGGGGACGTCTGCGGGGAAGGGGGGCTGCTTGGGGGTCGCCAGGTGCCAGGCGGCGACCAGATTAACGCCGTCGCGGCCGCCGGGGCGCGTGGTGTGCGGGTGGCTCCACACCTCGTGCACCCAATCGACGATGGCGCCTTGCCCGTCGAGCGCGCCCGAGAGCTTCATCAGCATCGCCGAGCCGAACGGCTCCCACATGAACTCGTCCTCGCGCATCCACTGCAGCTTCACCGGCCGGCCGTTGGCGGCGCGGGCCACCAGCGCCGCATCGAGGACGACGTCGTCGGCGCCGTTGTGGCCGTAGCAGCCGGCGCCCTCCCGATGGATGCAGGTGATCTGCTTGGGATCCATGTCGAGCGCCCGCGCGAGGTCGCCGCGCAGCGGGAACACGCCCTGGCTGTGGGTCCACACGGTGAGCTGGCCGTCCCGCATCTGGGCGACCGCGCAGGAGGGGCCGAGCGAAGCGTGGCATTGATAGGGCCGCGTGTAGGTCGCCTCCAGGCGCTTGACCGCGGTCGCCGCCGCCGGCGACGTCTTCTCGCTCACCACCTGGTCCCGCGCCGTCATGTGCCGTCGCATGTGCTCGAAGAGCGCCGCGCCGGCGGGCGGCAGGTCCTGGGCTTCCTTCCACCGGGCGCGCTTGCGGAGCTCCTGCATCGCCTTGACGGCTTGCTCCTCGCGCTCGGCGGCGACGGCGAGGAAGCTGCCATCGCGCACGATGGCGACGACGCCGGGCATCGCGCGCACCGGGGCCTCGTCGAGGGCGACGAGCTGGGCGCGCGGCGACGGCGGGCGCACGACCCGGGCGAAGACCATGCCGGGCAGGCGCAGGTCGTGCACGTAGGCCGGACCCCCGGTGCATTTCGGCGCCAGGTCGCGGCGGACGACGCTCCGGCCCACCCACTTGTGCTCGGACGGGAGCTTGGGCTTCGCCTTCGCGGTGGCCTCGCGCTTGAACGTGCTCTCGGTGGTGAGCTCCCAGTAGGTCGCGGTCGCGCCGTTGGGGCCGGTGACCCGGCCGTCGCTGACGCGGAGCTCGCTCGCCGGCGTCTTGAGCCGGTCGGCCGCCAGGCCGAGGAGGATGTCGCGCGCTTCGGCGCACGCGAAGCGGATGGCCGTGCCGCTGTGCTCCATGGAGAGGCTGCCGGCGGTAAACCCCTCGTTCGGGGTGCGCGATGTGTCGCCGGTCACCATCTCGATGCGCGGGTAGTCGACATCGAGCTCGTCGGCCGCGATCTGGGCCAGCGCGGTGGCGATGCCCTGACCGAGCTCGATCTTCCCGGTGAACACGGTCACCGTGCCGTTCGGATTGACGCGCAGCCAGGCGTCGAGCAGGCGATTGGCGTTGAGGCTCCCGGGCAACGGGGCGGGCTTGGCGTCCTGGGCCAGCGCGGTGAGCGACGGCGCCAGCGTGAAGCCGACGACGAGGGCGCCCGTGGTCTCGAGGAACTCGCGACGGGATTGGCGCATGATGGCGTTCATCCGGCCATCTCCTTCGCCGCGCGCTGCACGGCGCGCACGATGCGGTTGTGGGCGCCGCAGCGGCAGAGGTTACCGTTCAGGGCGTCCTTGATCTGCGCCTCGGTCGGGCGCGGCGTGCGGTCGAGCAGGGCCCTGGCGGCCATGAGCATGCCGTTGCCGCAGAAGCCACACTGGAGGGCCTGCTCCTCGATGAAGGCGCGCTGGAGCGCATGCAGCCGGTCCAGCGCGCCGAGCCCCTCGAGCGTGGTGATGCGACCCTGGGCTGCGGCGGAAAGGGGCAGCACGCACGAGCGCTGCGGCTTGCCGTCGACGAGGACCGTGCAGGCGCCGCACTGGGCGAGGCCGCAGCCGAACTTCGCGCCGTTCAGCTCGAGATCGTTGCGCAGGACGTAGAGCAGCGGGGTGTCAGGCTCCGCGGTGACCGAGTGCGTCGTGCCGTTGACCCTGAGCGTCACGGTGGAGGGCATGACCATCCTCCTTCGGTAGCGGGCGGGCTGACGGCCTGCACGCGCCGCAGCCCGGACAGGTCGTGGCCGTACTTGTAGGAGGGTGGCGGACGGAAGTCAAGGGGGCCAGCCGGGCTGCGCGGGGGGTGGTCACTGTCCGTCCTGGTCAACGCGGCGGGTCCCCGAGATCCACGTGTCCCGCGAAGAGCGACGAGAACGTGCTGATCATGACCGCGACTCTCCTCCCCGCTGAGGCCCCTGGCGGAGACCGGCCGCGCGGAGCCGCGGGAAGACGACGTCGCGGAACGCGCGGACCTCCGGCTCGGGTCCGACGAACGTCTGGAACGGCATCAGGTAGAGATTCCGCACGCCGAGCTTGGTCAACTCGACGATCCGGCCGGCACAGTCCTCGGGCGTCCCGATGAGGCCGAGCGCCTCGCAGAGCTGAGCGACGACGTCGTCCGGCACGAACGAGGTCGCCGCGATGGCCGCCTCCCAGTCGTGGGCATGCGAGAGATCGGGATAGATTTTCCACACCGCGTCCGGGATCTCGAGCTTCGGGACGCGGAGCCCGGCGGGCTCGAGCCAGTGGCCACCCCAGCGCAGGATCCCCCAGTGGACGGCGATCGGACGCGCCATTCGGCGGGCCTCCTCGGTGGTGCTGGCCGTCCCCGTCCGCACGGCCCAGACGATCTCGAGGTCCTCCAGGCGGCGCCCGGCCCGCCGGGCGCCGCGCTCGAAATGCGCGAGGGCCCTCTCCACGATGCCCGGGTTGAACCCCACCAGCAGGAGCACGCCGTCGGCGACCTCGCCGGCGACCTCGATGGCCTGTGGTCCCGACGCCGCCATCAGCACCGGGATGGGTCGCCCCGAGGCGTAGGCCAGCCGCCCGGGGGTGCCGTTGAAATCCACGGCGTCGCCGGCGAGCAGCGCCTTCACCGTGGCGATGCAGGTGCGCATCTCGGCCAGCGTGGCCGGCGCGCGCCCGATGGTGCTCGCGGAGGTGTAGCCGGTGCCGATGACGAACTTCACGCGGCCCGGGGCGAGCTCCTCGACGGTCTGGATCCCGCCGGCCAGCACCGACGCGTGCCGTGTGAAGGGATTCGTGACCGCGGGGAACAGCGCCAGCCGGGACGTGTGGGTGGCCACCTGTCCGAGGGTGACGAACGTATCGCGGCACAGCAGCTGGCTGTCGAGGATCCCGATGCCGTCGAAGCCGGCGGCTTCGATGCGCTGGACGAGCGCCATCAGCTCGGCCATCGGGGCGGTCCCGGGGACCCGCAGGTGAACACGAACGGGCGCGGTCATGGCGGGCTCCTCAGCTCTCCCAAGGGCTGGCCTGAGGACGCTTCTCCTGAGGGAGCCCTCGCCACGCGGTTGACCGTAACCGAGCCCGGGCCGCTCAGCAAGCGAAACCCGGATCAACCGGCGCCGGGACGCCAGGAGATCCGGGAGGCCGCCTTCTCGTACACCCTTTTCCGGTGCAGGATCGTCAAGATCCAGACCTCTCTGGCCACGACCTTGAACACGACGCGGTAGTCCCCGGCTCGAAGTTTCCAGTAGCCCTTGAGAGAGCCCCGGAGTGGGACTCCATACTGCCACGGCGCGGTGGTGAGCCGGGACTCGAGGGCGCGTGCGACCCGGGCTTGGAGATTGCGCGGTATTCCAGGAACATCCTCCTCGGCCACCGCCGGGTGGTAGCGGAGGAGGTAGGCCACTCAGCGCCTCCGGCGCTTCCTGACGGCCTTCCAGACCTCGCGATGGGACAGGCTTCGGGACCGATCAAAGGTCCTCTCCCGTGACTCCGCCAGACTCGCCAGCACGAGATCTTCGTGGCTCTCCAGCGCCTCTCGCAGCAGATCACGCGCCTTGACGGACAGCGACGTGCCGTCCCGCCGCGCCAAGCGGGCCAGCGTCACGTACACAGGCCGCTCGAGGACCACGTTGACTCTGGGGTTCTTGGCAGGCATGACGAGCGACAGTGTAGCACAAGTGCCGCACCGTGAGGGGCCGCTCGTTCAGCGCGCCACGCGGCGGCTCCCGGCGCGGTTGTCCCAGATCACGAGATAGCGCTCGAAAAGGTCGGGCGGCTCCATGATGTGCATGTCGGAGTCGCGCGTCAAGCCCGGGTCCTAGTGCCGTTCCAACTTGTTGGTACTAAATCTGGCCAGGAACGACGCGAGGCGGTTGCGCAAGAAGCGTTTACCCTTCCCCGTCTTCAAGAACCGTTCCCGGCGAAACGCATCATCGCCACTCAGGCAGGCCTCGTAG